>NZ_AEIQ01000057.1:0-13272 GCF_000152185.1 Dermacoccus sp. Ellin185
CGCCGGCCGCCGTCGCGTACCGGCAGGCTGCGGCTGCCGCGGCGCGACGTTCCCGCTCGGCCAGCAAGACATACCGTGACGCCCTCGGCGCCGCGTCCCAGAGCGCGCCTGCCACTCGACCCGCCAACAGGGGAGTTCGCCCATGATCGCCAGCCTCACCGGTGAGGTGCTCACCGCCCGTCTCGACAGCGTCGTCGTCGAGGTCGGTGGCGTGGGTCTGCTCGTCCACACGACGCCGGCAACCGCCGCCGCGGCACGCCCGGGGGAGTCGATGCGCCTCGCGACGTCCCTGGTCGTGCGTGAGGATTCGCTGACACTCTTCGGCTTCGCCGACGACGACGAACGGGCCCTGTTCGAGCAGGTCCAGACGGTCAGTGGCGTGGGGCCGCGTCTCGCCCTCGCGATGCTCGCCGTGCACCCGCCGCAGCAGCTCGCCACCGCGATCGCGGGCGGCGACGTCAGGGCGCTGACGAAGGTGCCCGGCATCGGCAAGAAGGGCGCCGAGCGCATCGTCCTCGAACTGCGGGACAAGGTCGTCTCCGCCAGTGGTGACGGCGGGCAGGCGGCGCCCCAGGCCGTCGTCCCGGCCACTGCGGGTGGCGACCAGGTCGCCGAGGCGCTCATCGGGCTCGGCTGGAGCGCGAAACAGGCCGAGGACGCCGTCGCCAAGGTGGCTGCCCGTCCTGAGGCCGAGGGCGCGAACACGCCCACCGTGCTCCGGCTGGCGCTGCGCGAGCTGGGCCGATGAGCCCGTCCCACTTCGAGGACCACAGCGCCGACGTCTCGCCGCGCCTCGTCGACCCCAACGGCACCGAGGACGAGCAGCAGCTCGAAGCGGCCCTGCGACCGAAGAAGCTGGCCGATTTCCCCGGGCAGCCACGCGTGCGCGAGCAGTTGAGCCTCGTCATCGAGGCGGCCCGGCGCCGAGCGACGCCGCCCGACCACATCCTGTTCTCCGGCCCGCCCGGCCTGGGCAAGACGTCGCTTGCGATGATCGTCGCGAGTGAGCTCGAGGCGCCCATCCGCATCACGAGCGGCCCTGCCATCCAGCACGCCGGTGACCTGGCCGCCATCCTGAGCTCGCTCAACGAGGGGGAGGTGCTCTTCCTCGACGAGATCCACCGCATGGCCCGCCCCGCGGAGGAGATGCTCTACCTCGCGATGGAGGACTTCCGGGTCGACGTCATCGTCGGCAAGGGCCCAGGGGCCACCGCGATCCCCCTCGAACTGCCGCGCTTCACCGTCGTCGGTGCGACGACGCGCGCCGGTCTGCTGCCGGCGCCACTGCGCGACCGCTTCGGCTTCACCGGCCATCTCGACTACTACGACGCGGCCGACCTCGCCGACATCCTCGCCCGCAACGCCGACCTGCTCGGCGTACCCGCGACGCGTGAGGGCATCACCGAGATCGCCGGCCGCTCCCGCGGCACGCCGCGCATCGCCAACCGGCTGCTGCGCCGGGTGCGTGACTACGCGCAGGTGCACGGGCGCCACGTCGTCGACCTGACGTCCGCGCGTGCCGCGCTCGAGCTGTTCGACGTCGACGACGACGGCCTCGATCGCCTCGACCGCGCGGTGCTCGAAGCCCTGTGCCGACGCTTCGGGGGTGGGCCGGTCGGGCTGTCGACGTTGGCCGTCGCCGTCGGTGAAGAACCCGACACGGTCGAGACGGTGGCCGAGCCGTATCTCGTGCGCGAGGGCTACATGATCCGCACGCCGCGTGGGCGTGCCGCGTCACCGCGGGCGTGGACGCACCTCGGGCTGCGCCCGCCGGACGGGCACTTCACCGAGACATTTCAGCGCGACACCGACGACGGGGGCGGACGTTTCACCGGGTAGGGTGGTGCGGCCACCGCTCGAGTCCGCGCACCGCGCACCGGTGAGAGCGCGCGAGGCGCTTCGAGATCTGACGTGAGGACCCACATGCCGTACCTGGTCGCCGAGTCGCAGGCGGGAAGCTCGGGCTTCCCGATCCTGCTCGTGCTGCTGCCCTTCCTCCTGCTCGCGCTGATGTTCTTCACGCAGCGTCGGCGCTCCCAGGCGACGATGCGCGCGCAGGCCGCGCTTCGCGTCGGTGACGAGGTGCGCACGACGAGTGGGCTGTTCGGCACGCTGCGCGAACTCGACGACGTCAGTGGACACCTCGAGATCGCCCCCGGCACCGTGGTGAGGTTCGATCGTCGGGCCCTGCTGCCCGCAGCCCCCGACGAGATGGAGAAGGGTCGATGAGCACGCCCGCAGGCGCCGAGCGCGCCGACGAGAACCGTTATGCGGTCGATTCGAACCGCCCCGCGGCGCGCAAGAAGCCGAAGCACACCAACCCCAAGCGTGGCTTGGCCGTGCTTCTCGCCCTGTTCCTCGTCCTCGTCGGTGGCATCGCTGCGACGGGACATTGGACACCGAAGCTGGGGCTCGACCTCGAAGGTGGGCGCACCGTCGTCCTCGAACCGGTCGTCACAGGCGGCAAGAGCGTCAACTCGAGCCAGGTCAAGCAGGCCGTCGACATCATCCGCAACCGCGTCGACGCCACCGGCACGTCCGAGGCGGAGGTGACGACGCTGGGGGAGAAGGACATCGTCGTCTCCATCCCCGGAAACCCCAGCCAGCAGGTGCTCGACTCGCTCTCGCGCAGCTCGCAGCTCAACTTCCGCGCAGTCATCGCCGCCGCGCAGGGCAGCACGACGGGTACCTCGCCGTATCGCCTGCCCGAGGTCGTCAACCCCTCGAACGCCGCCAAGAACGGCGCCCCCGGCTCGGCGTCCGCGTCACCGTCTTCATCGGCCTCCGCTTCGGGTTCTGCGTCGAGCTCGGCCTCGTCGTCACCGTCGTCCAGTTCGAAGGACCGACTGCCGGCCGCATTCAAGACCGCCGGCCCGGCCAACGCGAGCGACCCGGCGTGGGGCAACGAGAAGGTCGACTCGGTCTGGGTCAAGGCCGGTATCGCGACCCCGTCGACGACGTACAACCAGCTGCTGCAGCTCTACGCCTGCACCCCGGCCTACCAGGAGGTGGCCGCGGCCGCCCCTGACAACAAGCCGACCGTCATGTGCGCGAAGGAGGGCAACGAGAAGCTGCTCCTCGGCCCGGTCGAGATCAAGGGTTCGCAGCTGACGGACGCGAGCAGCGGCCTCGACACGAACCAGCAGGGCAACCAGACCGGCGAGGTCGCGGTCAACCTGTCGCTCAACGGCTCGGGCAAGACGGCCCTGGCGAACGTGACGCGTCGCGTCGCCCCGCTCGAGCAGCCCCGCAACCGCTTTGCCATCGTCGTCGACGGTCAGTCGATCTCGGCGCCGACCGTGCAGGCCCCGCTGACGGACGGTCAGGCGAAGATCACCGGTGGCTTCACCGAGTCGAGCGGCAAGCTGCTCGCAGACTCGCTGAAGTTCGGTGCGCTGCCGATGTCCTTCAAGGAACTCACCTCCGACCAGGTCAGCCCCCAGCTCGGCTCCGACCAGCTGACGAAGGGTCTCATCGCGGGAGCCATCGGCTTCGGCCTCGTCGTGCTGTACTCGCTCATCCAGTACCGCGCGCTCGGCCTCGTCACCGTCGCGAGCCTGCTCGTCGCCGCGGCGATGACCTACCTCGCCGTCACGCTGCTCGGCTCGCTCAACAACTTCCGCCTGTCGATGGCGGGTGTCACCGGCCTCATCGTCGCCATCGGCATCACGGCCGACTCGTTCATCGTGTACTTCGAACGCGTCAGAGACGAAGTGCGCGCCGGACGGCCATTGCGGGCCGCCGTCGAGACGGGATGGACGCGCGCGAAGCGCACCATCATCATCTCGGACGCGGTGAACTTCCTCGCCGCCGCCGTGCTCTACGTGCTGTCGGAGAGCACCGTCAAGGCGTTCGCGTTCACCCTCGGTCTCACGACGATCATCGACATCGTCGTCGTCATGTTCTTCACCCACCCGGTGCTGGCCCTGCTCGCCCGCACGAAGTTCTTCGGTGGCGGCCACCCCGCCTCCGGTCTCGACCCCGCGCGTCTGGGCGCCCGTCAGGCCGCATACGCGGGCCGCGGTCGCGTGACGATCGCCGACCGCCGCCGCGCCGCCGCACAGGAGGAGACAGCCTGATGGCCAGCCTCGCAACATTCGGCAACGACCTGTTCACCGGTCGCCGCCAGATCGACTTCATCGGCAAGCGCAAGCGCTGGTACGCCCTGACGGCGCTGCTGCTCGCGCTCGCCGCCGTCGGTCTGTTCGGGCGGGGGCTCAACTTCGGCCTCGAGTTCACCGGTGGCTCGGAACTGCGCGTGCCCGGCGTCTCGAGCACGCACGACTACGACACGCGCGCCGAGAAGGCCGTCCAGTCGGCGACCGGCTCGAACGCCGACATCGTCGTGACGAAGCTCGGCTCCGACACGATCCGCGTGCAGAGCGAGAAGCTCGGCAACGGCACCGCCGACGCGACGGACGCCGTCAAGACGTCCCTCGCAAAGGAGTTCGGCGTGTCGCCGAGCAACGTCACGTCCTCGTTCATCGGCCCCTCGTGGGGTGAGACGGTGACGCACAAGGCGATCGTCGCGCTGTTCGTCTTCCTCGCGTTCGTCTCCGTCCTGCTCGCGTTGTACTTCCGCACCTGGACGATGGCCGCGGCCGCGCTCATCGCCCTGCTGCACGACCTGTTCTTCACGGTCGGCATCTACGCCCTCACCGGGCTCGAGGTGACGCCGGCGACGATGATCGGCTTCCTCACGATCCTCGGCTACTCGATCTACGACACCGTCGTCGTGTTCGACAAGGTGCGCGAGAACACGAGCGAGGCGTTCGCGACCGGCCGCCGCAGCTTCGACCAGGCCGCGAACTACGCGGTCAACCAGACGCTCGTGCGCTCCATCAACACCTCCGTCGTGGCGTTGCTGCCGATCTCGGCCATCCTCGTCGTCGGCGCGCTGTTCATCGGCCCGAGCACGCTGCTCGACATCGCCGTCGCCCTGTTCATCGGTATCGCCGTGGGCACCTTCTCGTCGATCTTCATCGCGACGCCGGCCCTGACCGACCTGCGCCGCCGCGAGAAGGGCGTCCAGGAGCTCGCGCGTCGAGCCGGGAGCTACCAGTCGCGTGCCACGACCGACGACGAGCACGCCACCGCGGCGTCCGCCTCGGGCGTCGTGACGGCGCCGGCCCCTTCCCAGGGCGGTGGCGCGTCGCAGACGGCGCGCACGCGCGGCATCCACCCCGCTGCCAAGCGTGACGACTGAGGCCGCCGCGATGATCGAGCAGCGCATCGCCGACGTCGTCGGCCGCCACACGCGTGACATCGCCGACTTCCCGAGCCCCGGTGTCGTCTTCAAGGATCTGACGCCCCTGTTCGCCGACCCGGCGGCGTTCGGACAGGTGCTCGACCTGCTGGCCCAGCGTCATGACGGCGTCGACGTCGTCGCGGGCGTCGAGGCGCGCGGGTTCATCATCGGCGCGCCGCTGGCGCAGCGCATGGGCGTCGGTTTCGTGCCGATCCGCAAGAAGGGCAAGCTGCCCGGTGACGTCGTCTCCGCCTCCTATGACCTCGAGTACGGCTCGGCGACGATCGAGGTGCAGACGGACGCGGTGACGCCGGGTGCGAACGTCCTCGTCGTCGACGACGTGCTCGCGACCGGGGGCACGGCCGTGGCTGCCTGCGAGCTGATCGAGAAGGTCGGCGGGCGTGTGGCGTGCCTCGACGTGCTCGTCGAACTGGCCTTCCTGCCCGGCCGCGAACGGCTTGATCGGTGGGAGCTCCACACGGGCCTCGTCGTCAACTGACGCCAGGGGCACTACGATCGGCGCATGGCTGAGCAGTCCGGTTCCAACGCGACCTCGCGCGTGCGCGCCCGTCTCGTCCGCTTCGGGGGCCCGCGTCCGGGCTTGAACCGCGTGCTCGACCCGCTGCTGCGCACGGTGCGTGAGACGCACCCGAAGGCCGACACCGCGCTGATCGAGCGCGCCTACGAGGTGGCGGAGCGCTGCCACCGTCATCAGGTGCGCAAGAGCGGCGACCCGTACATCACCCACCCGCTCGCCGTCGCGACCATCCTCGCCGAGCTCGGCATGACGCCGCCGACGCTCGCCGCGGCCCTCCTGCATGACACGGTCGAGGACACCGACTACTCGCTGGAGCAGCTCACCGACGACTTCGGGCCCGAGATCGCGCGTCTCGTCGACGGTGTGACGAAGCTCGACAAGGTGACGTACGGCGACGCCGCGCAGGCTGAGACGGTGCGCAAGATGGTCGTCGCGATGGCACAGGACATCCGCGTGCTCGTCATCAAGCTCGCCGACCGCCTGCACAACGCGCGCACGTGGCGGTACGTCTCCGCCGAGTCCGCCCAGCGCAAGGCGACGGAGACGCTCGAGATCTACGCGCCGCTCGCGCACCGGCTCGGCATGAACACGATCAAGTGGGAGCTGGAGGATCTGTCGTTCGCGACGCTCTATCCCAAGGTCTACGACGAGATCGTCCGCCTCGTCGCCGACCGCTCACCGGCGCGCGAGTCGTACCTGCGCACCGTCAAGGAGCAGGTGTCGGCCGATCTAAGGGCCGCGCGCATCGCCGGTGAGGTGACGGGCCGGCCCAAGCACTACTACTCCGTGTACCAGAAGATGATCGTGCGCGGCCGCGACTTCGAGGACATCTACGACCTCGTCGCCGTGCGCGTCCTCGTCGAGTCGGTGCGCGACTGCTACGCCGTGCTCGGCACGCTGCACACGCGGTGGACGCCCGTCCAGGGGCGGTTCAAGGACTACATCGCGATGCCGAAGTTCAACATGTACCAGTCGTTGCACACGACGGTCATCGGACCCGGCGGCAAACCCGTCGAGATCCAGATCCGCACCTACGACATGCACCGTCGCGCCGAGTACGGCGTCGCCGCGCACTGGAAGTACAAGGACGACGCGAAGAAGGGTGCGACGAGCGCCGACGGCACGGTCAGCGCCTCGCCGGCGACGGGCACGAACGACATGGCGTGGCTGCGTCAGCTGCTCGAGTGGCAGCGCGAGACGGAGGATCCGGGCGAGTTCCTCGAGTCGTTGCGCTTCGAGGTCGGCAGCCGCGAGATCTACGTCTTCACGCCGAAGGGCGGCGTCATCGGGTTGCCGTCCGGGTCGACGCCCGTCGACTTCGCGTACGCCGTGCACACCGAGGTCGGCCACCACTGCATCGGCGCGCGCGTCAACGGGCGTCTCGCGCCACTCGAGACGACGCTCGTCACGGGCGACTCGGTCGAGGTGCTCACCTCGAAGGCGGACGGCGCCGGGCCGAGCCGCGACTGGCTGACGTTCGTCAAGTCGCCGCGTGCCAAGAGCAAGATCAAGCAGTGGTTCACGAAGGAACGCCGCGAGGAGGCCATCGAGAAGGGTAAGGATTCCCTCGCGAAGACACTGCGCAAGCAGGGTCTGCCCCTGCAGCGCCTCATGTCGCACGAGTCGTTGACCGAGGTCGCGACGCGGATGAACCACGCCGACATCGACGCCCTGTACGCCGCGATCGGTGACGGGCACGTCTCGACCGAAGCCGTCATGCGTGCCCTCGTCAAGGCGCACGGCGGTGAGGAAGCAGCCACGGAGGACATGGCGGAGGCGACGACGCCGCGCACCGCGCCGCGCTCACGTGCGGGCGATCCGGGCGTCACCGTCGTCGGCACCGACGACGTGTGGGTCAAGCTCGCGCGCTGCTGCACACCGGTGCCGGGCGACGACATCGTCGGGTTCGTCACGACGGGCTCGGGCGTGTCCGTGCATCGCGAGGACTGCACGAACATCGAAAACCTGCGTCGCCAGCCCGAGCGGCTCATCGACGTCGCGTGGGCGCCCGGACAGGCGAGCGTGTTCCTCGTGCAGCTGCAGGTCGAGGCGCTCGATCGCAGCGGGTTGCTCTCCGACATCACGCGCGCGCTGAGCGACCAGCACGTCAACATCCTGTCGGCGAACCTGTCGACGCAGGCCAACCGCGTCGCCATCAGCAAGTTCACGTTCGAGATGGGCGATGCGAGCCACCTCGACCACGTCATGCGCGCGGTGCGCAAGGTCAGTGGCGTGTTCGACGTCTACCGCATCACCGGCACCGGCGCGCGCGCCGACCATCGCACGACGCCGGAGCAGGTGAAGCCCGCCGCGTCGCCGGCGGCCGACGAGGACGAGTGAACCGCAGCCGCTGACGGTGCCGACGGTGTGTCGGCGCCCAGCGATAGGCTGACGGCGACCTGCCCCCGCACGAACGGACGCCCGCCGTGACCGACTCCGCAGCCACGCCTGACCTCGTCGAACTCGCCGAGGCGTACGGCATCACGACCGAGTACGAGGACTGGAAGAAGGCCCGCGTCAGCGTCGCGGCTGACACGCTCGTCGCCGTCCTGGCGGCGCTCGACGTCGACGCTTCGACGCCCGACGCCGTGCGCTCGGCGTTGCAGACGCGTCGGGACGCACCGTGGCGCCGCGTCGTGCCGCCGTGCGTCGTCGTGCGCGAGGGCGACGATGTCGAGTTCCCGGTGCACGTCGTTGAGTGCGACCAGGTGGCCGTGCACGTCGTCACCGAGGTCGGGACGCATGTCTCGGTGACGGTGTCGTCGCGCGCGCAGGAGACCCGCGAGGTCGACGGACGCGTCGTCGAACGGCATGTCGCGCGCGTGGACGGCGACCTGCCGCTGGGGTACCACACCGTCATCGTGTCGCCTGTTGGCCTTGCTGCGGGCGACGGCGACAGTGACGACACGCGCGTCGACGGCGAGGATCGCCCGTCCACCGAGGCCGGCGACGGGCACGACACGAGGGCCGCGGGTGCGCGCGCAAGCCTCATCGTCACCCCGCGGGTGCTCGAGGTGCCGGCGACGATGCGCGACAAGCGCGTGTGGGGCCTGGCGACGCAACTGTATTCGGTGCGTTCACAGGGGTCATGGGGTGTGGGCGACCTCGTTGATCTGCGCGACCTCGCCGTGTGGTCGGCGGCCGAGCACGGCGCCGACTACGTCCTCGTCAATCCGCTGCACGCGGCACAACCGAGCGCGCCGATGGAGCCGTCGCCGTACCTGCCGACGTCGCGTCGCTTCGTCAACCCGCTCTACCTGCGGGTCGAGCACGTCGAGGAGTACGCGAGCGCGTCCGCCGACATCCGCGGGGTCATCGACGACCTGGCGCGGGATGTCCACGCGCGCCTCGACGACGTCGACCGCATCGACCTCGACGCTGCGTGGGGGGCGAAGGAGCAGGCGTTGCGAGTCCTGTGGCAGATCGGGCGCACGCCGGGGCGTCAGGCCGCGTTCGACGCCTACTGCCGCGCCGGCGGCGAGCAGCTCACCCGTTTCGCGACATGGTGCGTGCTGTTCCGCACCTTCGGGCCCGACTGGCGAACCTGGCCGCACGATTATCAGGACGCGACGGCGCCCGCCGTCTCGCGGTTCGGCTCCGAGCACGCCGACGAGGTCGACTTCCACCGCTGGTTGCAGTGGTGCCTCGACGAGCAGCTGCGCGGCGTGCAGTCGGACGCCGTCGCCGCGGGCATGGCGCTCGGCGTCGTCCACGACCTCGCCGTCGGCGTCAACCCCGCGGGCGCGGACGCCTGGGCCCTGCAGGACGCGTTCGCGGCGGGCATCCACGTCGGCGCTCCGCCTGATCAGTTCACCCAGCTCGGGCAGGACTGGGGGCAGCCACCGCTGCGCCCGGATCGTCTCGCCGAGACGGCTTACGCGCCTTTCCGCGAGATCGTCGGCACCGTCCTGCGCCACGCCGGTGGGGTGCGCATCGACCACATTCTCGGGCTGTTCCGCCTGTGGTGGGTGCCGGAGAGCATGACGCCGAAGGACGGCACGTACGTGACGTACGACCACGAGGCGATGATCGGCATCCTGGTCCTCGAGGCGCAGCGCGCGGGTGCGCTCGTCGTCGGGGAGGATCTCGGCACGCTCGAGGCGTGGGTGCAGACGTTCCTCGCCGAGCGCGGCGTGTACGGCACGTCGATCCTGTGGTTCGAACAGGACTGGGATGCGCAGCGTCCGCTGCCACCCGAGGATTGGCGCGAGAAGTGCCTCGCGTCGGTGACGACGCATGACCTGCCGCCGACGGCCGGCTATCTCGACGCCGCGCACGTGCGGCTGCGTCACGAGCTGGGGCTGCTCGACGGCTCGCTCGAGGACGAGTTGGCGCGAGACGAGGCGGACCGCCGGCGGTGGCGCGAGTTTCTCGTCGCTCAGGGCCTGCTCGATGACGCCGACGCGCCGAACGAACAGGTCGTCGAGGCACTGCACGCGTTCCTCGTCACGACGCCGTCACGGATGCTCAACGTCGCGCTCGTCGACGCCGTCGGCGACGTGCGCGTGCAGAACCAGCCCGGCACGGCCGACGAGTACCCGAACTGGCGTGTACCGCTGTCCGGCCCCGACGGCGAGCCGATCCGGCTCGAGGACGTCTTCACGAGCGAGCGCGCCGCGCGCTTGTGCGGCATCTTCGCCGGGCTGAACGAGCACGCCGCCCAGGGTTGACCTCACGGCGGTGTACGGCGTCACCGCACGAACATCGCCCGAGAACGAGTCACGGCTGACGCGTTCTCGGGCGATGTGGCTCGAGCTGGGGACCTTTGTGCAACCTCAGCGGCCGTGCGCGCCAGGCGCCGACCCGTCAGTCACGCCCCGGAGCGAGGAACGCTGCGAGGGCCGCGCCGTACATCGCCTGGTCGGCGGCGCCGACGAGTTCGCGCGCCGAGTGCATCGACAGAGTCGGGGCGCCGAAGTCGACGGTCGTCGCGCCGGTGAGCGCCGCCGTCATCGGCCCGACGGTCGAGCCGCACGGCAGGTCAGAGCGCACGACGAACTCCTGCACCGGCACGCCCGCCTCCCGACACGCGGCGGCGAAGTGGGCGGCGCCGACCGAATCCGTCGCGTAGCGCAGGTTCGTGTTGATCTTCAGCACCGGCCCGCCGTTCATCGCGATGTGGTGCGCAGGTTCGTGACGATCGGCGTAGTTCGGGTGCGTCGCGTGCGCCATGTCGCCCGAGGCGATGACGGTGCGCGCCATCGCGCGGTGCACGTCGTCACGCCCGCCGCCGAGCGTCGAGATGATGCGTTCGAAGATCGTCGGCAGCAGGTTCGAGAACGCGCCGCGCTCCGACATCGAGCCGATCTCCTCGTGGTCGAACAGCGCGATGAGCGGCACGAGCGGCACCTCACCCTCGGGTGCCGGGCGCTCGACGGCGTCGATGAGTGCCTGCGTCGCGGCGTAGCTCGTCGCGAGGTTGTCCATCCGGGCGCCCGCGACGAACTCGCGGTGCAACCCGGTGCGCGCGGCCGGCTGCACGTCGTGCGTCATCGCGTCCCAGCTCAGCACGTCGACCGGTTCGACGCGAACCTGCTCGGCGAGCCACTCGACGAACAGTGGTGCCTGCGACAGCGCCCACGACGGTTCCATGTGCAGCTGCTTGTTGAGCGTCAGAGCGTCGTTGGTCGAGCGGTCGAGGTGGATCGCGAGCTGCGAGACGCGCAGCAGCGGCTCGTCGACGGCGAACAGCCGTTCACCGACGCTACCGTCGGCCTCGCGTACCGCGACGCGCCCCGACAGCCCGAGGTCGCGATCGAGCCACGAGTTGAGCAGCAGGCCGCCGTACGGTTCAACGCCGAGCAGTTGCCAGCCGATGCGCTCGTGGTCGGGGCGCGGTTTGATGCGCAGGTTGGGGGAGTCGGTGTGTGCACCGACGACTCGGAACGCGACCGCGCCGCGCTCGCCACCGGCGTCACCGTCATCAGCGCCACCACCAGAGCCGTCGAACGGCCGAGTGGGCACGCGCTCCGTCGACCACGCGACGAGCGACCCGCCGCGCGTCGTGACGTAACGTCCCGGCTCGCTCGGCCAGGCGTCACGCTCGTCGAGGGGCGTGAAGCCCGCCTCGACGAGCATCGACAGAGAGGATGCGACCGCGTGGAACGGCGAAGGGCTGGTGCGCAGGTACGCGACCAACCCTTCGGCGGCCGAATCCGTCGTGAAACGTCCGGATCCGAAACTCATGATGCCTCTCAGCCCTCCAGCTCGTTGGCGGTCGAGCGCACCTGCTCGAGCCACGACTGCTTCGCCTCGAGCTCCTGACGCAGCTTCGCGGCCTTGTTAGAGTTGCCCGCGGCCTCGGCGGCCTCGACGTCACTGCGCAGCGACGCGACGGCGTTCTCGAGCTGGGTGACCATCGAGTTGGCGCGCGCGCTCACCTCGGGGTCGGACTTCTTCCACTGCGCCTGCTCGGCGTCACGCACGGCGTTCTCGATGCGGCGCATGCCCTTTTCGATGCGGTCCATGTCTTTGCGCGGAACCTTGCCCGCGGCGTCCCACTTCTCCTGCAGCGCGCGCAGCTGGGCCTTCGCGGCGCCCAGGTCCTTGACCGGCAGGATCTTCTGGCCCTCGGCCAGCAGCTCCTCCTTGACCTTGGCGTTGGCCTCGAACACCTTGTTCTCCTCGGCGACGACCTCATCCTTCGCCGCGAAGAACGCATCCTGCGCCTTCTTGAAGCGCTGCCACAGCGCGTCGTCGTCGGAACGCGACGCGCGCCCGGCCTGACGCCACTCGCTCATGAGGCGCTTGAACGCCGACGCCGTGGGCCCCCAGTCGTTCGAGGTGGCGAGCTTCTCGGCCTCGGCGACGAGACGCTCCTTCTCCTTCTTCGCCGCACCGTGTTGCTCGTCGAGCTGGCTGAAGTGCGTGCGACGCGTCTTGTCGAACCCGTTGCGAGCAGCGGAGAAGCGCTGCCACAGCGCCGACTCGACGTCACGGTCGAGACGTGCACCGTTCTTCTGGTGGTTCTTCCACTCGTCGAGCAGTTCGCGCATGCGCGTCGTGCTCTTCTTCCACTGCACCTTCTCGGGATCCTGCGCGGCGATCTGCTCGGCCTCGGCGACGAGCTGCTCGCGGTGGGCGAGGGCCTCCTTCTTCGCCGCGGCGCGGGCCTCACCCTCGACCTGCTGCTTGACGCGCAGCGCCGTCGCGATGTCCTCGATGATGCTGTCGAGCGCGGGCAGGTCGCCGACGGCGTTCGTCTCGGTGACCTGCTTGCGCAGCGTCTTGAGCGACTCGCCGGCGTCGTGGGCGCTGATGTCGGTCTGCGTCACGCGCTGCAGCAGCAAGGCGGCCGCGGCGCGCAGTTCGTCGTACTTGCGCGCGAAGTAGGCGAGGGCCTCGTCGGCGCTCTTGCCGGGGTAGGAGCCGACGGCCTTCTCACCGTCGGGCGTGCGCACGTACACCGTGCCGTCCTCGTCGACCCGCCCGAACGAGGCGGCGTTCGAGTTCGACGGCGTCTCCACCGCGGCCGACGGCGCGGGCG
>NZ_AEIQ01000056.1:0-149521 GCF_000152185.1 Dermacoccus sp. Ellin185
CTCAGGTAGGAAGAGCCCGCAAACGGCGAAGGCGGTAGAGATCCATTGGAGGTCGGCGATCGCGAAGCCCACATCGCTTCCGATGCGCGGTAGCGCCACATTGAGGATGGAGAAGTCCACGGCGAGAGTGAAGCTCGCCGTGAGGAGGACGAAGAGCGCCATGCGCTCACGGGTGCCGAAGGCGGCATCCGCGGCGGCCTGATCAGCAGGCGCGAGCGAAGAATCGGTGGTCATGCGGTCAACCCTCGGGCCGCGCCACCGGAGCAGCCAGATCCCTGCGCTTGGTACCCCTGACAGGGGCACTCTCCGCAGTAAAGCGTGAGCCACACTGGACCGGTGCGACCTCAACAGCAGCGTGTCCGGCCCGCGAACGAGCTCGGTGATTTCCTCCGCAGCCGGCGCGGTGCGGTCACTCCCGACCGGGCAGGGATCACGGTTTGGGGAACGCGCCGGGTGCCTGGGCTGCGACGCGAGGAACTCGCTCAGATCGCTGGTATCTCCGCCAACTACTACACGCGACTAGAACAAGGGCAATCGACCAATGCCAGCGACGCGATCATTGATGCGCTGGCGCGAGCCCTGAACCTTGACGACGCCGAACGGGCGCATCTGTTCGAGCTAGCGCGGCCTACGCCTGCCAAGCGTCGTCGGACCGCCCGCGCCGAGATCCCGAACGGCGGAGCCCTCGTGCTTCTCACCTCGATGCCCACCGTGCCCGCACTGTTGCTCGGCCGCCGTAACGACATCCTGGCCTGGAACCAACTCGGGCACGTGCTGGTCGCTGGCCACCTCCCCTTCGCGGCCCCGGAGGACCCCGCAACCCGCCCGAACCAGTTGCGGCTGCTATTTCTCGACCCCCACACCCGCGAACTGCACCGCGACTGGGCCGATGAAGCAGCACGGGCTGTCGCCTCGCTGCGCTACGTCGCCGCACAGTACCCCGACGACCGCCTGCTCGCCGAACTTGTTGGCGACCTCTCGATGAACAGCCCTGACTTTGCCCGGCTTTGGGCCAAGCATGACGTTCGACTCTGCTCGAGCGGTACAAAGCACCTGCACCATCCCCAGGTCGGCGAACTTGTGTCCCGCGTCAAGTAGTTGGCAGGATTTCGGTGGTTTGAAATGTCGGGATCGTCGGGTCGGCGATCCCCAGATGGACGTCGAGTGGCCGGTTCCAGGCGATGGCTTCGTGCGGGCGGATGGAGTTGTACTCCAGTCGGTACTCCTGGGCGTGCTTGGCGAGCATGACGGCGTCGGCGATCTCATCGATGTAGAGCCGTTCGTACTTCAAGGTGCCGAACCCGCGTTCGCGTGACCCGTTCTGCCCCGGGGTCCGCACGCGGGTGCGGACGTGGCGCAGCTCGGGGTGGGTCGGAGAACCTCGCGCGCGGCCTGCGCGACGGCCTCGGGGCTGGCGTCGAGCGTTTCGTTGCGGTGAGCCGGCAGGAGCTTGATGTTGCGCGGCATCTTCGGCGGCCCGGAACGCATCGCCTTCCAGTGCACCTTGGTGCGCGGGATGATGCAGCCGATGAGCGAGACGGCGAGCAACAGGTAGATCGCGGCGAACCACGGCGTGCTGTAGACGTTGAACATCCCGAGGCGATCGAGCCACGGGAACAGGTCGGGATGGTCCTGCTCGTACTGGGTGACGCGGGTGGCGTCGATCGAGCGCTGCGGGAAGATCGAGCCCGGCACGGCCGCGATGGCCACGAGCAGCAGCAGGAACAGCGCCGTGCGCATCGTCGTCAGCTGGCGCCAGAACCAGCGCAGCATGCCGACGACACCGATGCTCGCGCCGGCCTTGACCGACGTGCCGGACTTGCCACCGGCCTTCGCGCCGCCTCGCGGCGACTTCTTGGCGGCTGCGCCCTCCGCTGCGTCGTCGCTGGTCTCGGGCCCGTTGTTGCCCGGGGCCTTCTTGGCTGCCACTAGATCACCGTTTCGAACTGGTTGACGAGGTTGGACTGGACGAGGGCCATGAGTTCCTCCCACAGCCCGCTCACCATGAGCAAGCCCATGGCGATCATGAGAGTGCCGCCGACGATCTGGATCGGACGGTGGTGGTCACGAAGCCACTTCGACGCCTTCTCGGCACGGCTCCACCCAGCGGCGATGAGGATGAACGGCAGGCCCATGCCGAGCGCGTAACAGACGGTGAGGAACAGAGCCCTCCCCTGGCTGTCCGCGTTGAGGGACGTATTGGCCGCCACCAGCGTGCCGAGAACCGGCGAGATGCAGGGAGCCATCCCGAGACCGAACGCGGCACCGAGCAACGGTGCCCCGACGAGGCCCGCGGCCGGGCGCCAGCGCACCGTGAAGCCTCGCTGGCCCACGACGCCGAGGAACATGAGCCCCATGAGGATGACGATGACGCCGCCGATGCGCGTGAGCAGGCTGCGGTGAGCGCCGACCGTGTCGTAGACGAGGCTGACGGCGGCCTGGATGCCGACGAAGACGACGGAGAATCCGAGCACGAACAGGCACGCGCCGAGCACGAGTCGGGTGCGTCGCTTCTCGTCCGTCAAGCCCGTGACGTAGGCGAGGAAGCCCGGCACGAGCGGCAGCACACACGGCGACGCGAACGAGACGACCCCCGCGAGCGCAGCGAAGAAGATCGCGAGCGGCAACGCGCCGTTCGCGACGATCTGTTCGGGGGAACTCGTCAGGTGAGCGAGCGCCGCAACGCCGGAGCTCAAGCCTTCTCCGCGAGCACCTTGTCGACCATGTTCCGCACCGTGGTCTCGGTGGTGGAACCGGAGACGCGTGCCGCGATGCGCCCCTGCTTGTCGAGCACGAGCGTCGTCGGCGTTGCGACGACCTTGCGCTGCAGACCCTGCAGGTTCTGCCCGTCGTCGTTCTTCAGCGACGGGTAGGTGGCGCCCCACTTCTTGAGCGTGGACTTAGCGACGGCGTCGGAGTCACGCTGGTCGAGGCCCATGAACACGACGGGCTTGTTCGCGTTGTCGTAGTTCTTCCACGCCTTCTCGAGGTGCGGCGTCTCGGCCTGGCACGGGCCGCACCACGCGCCCCATACGTTGAGGACGACGACCTTGCCGCGCTCGGACTCCACGTTCCACTTCTTGCCGTCCAGCGTCTCGCCGGTGAGCTTCACGGGCTCGGCACGCTTGGCGGCCGCAAGTTCTTCGACGGAACCGTCACCGGCCACATAGCCCTTGTTGTCGCCGGCTTGGGCCTGCTTGCTGATGCTGTCGTTCTGCTCGCTACCGCACGCACTCAGACCGAGGGTGACGGCAAGGGCGAGCGACGTCGCTGCGGTTGCCTTGAGCGATCGGGCACGGCGCGCCATCAGGCACCCACCGACTGTGTCGAGTTGGGCAGCAGGCGACCCGCGGGCTCGGCGTACTGGACGCCGGTGATCTCGTCACCGGTGAACTCGATCGTCGTGACCGACGCGAGCGTGCACTCACGCGATCGCGGGTCGTGCCACAGGCGCTTGCCCTCGGCGAAGCGACGGGCCGTCCACACGGGCAGCTGGTGGCTGACGACGGCGGCCTCGTGTCCGGCCGCGGCGTCACGGGCGTCGAGGATGGCGGTGTACATGCGCTCGGCGATCTCCTGGTACGGCTCTCCCCAGCTCGGCCGCAGCGGGTTGACGAGCTTCGGCCAGAAGCGGGGCTGGAGCAGTTGCTTGGGGTTCGATCCAACGGTCAGGCCCTCGAAATCGTTCCCGGCTTCGATGACGCGCGGGTCGAGGACGACGGGCAGATCGAGCTTCTCGGCGAGCGGCGCGGCCGTCTCCTGCGCACGCTCGAGCGGCGAGCTGACGAGGTAGGTGATGTCGCGCGGAGCGAGCCACTGGCTCGTCAGTTCGGCCATCTCACGGCCGAGCTCGGAGAGGTGGTAGCCGTCGAGGCGCCCGTAGAGCACCTTCTTCGGGTTGAACACCTCGCCGTGACGCACGAGGTGCACCAGCGTCTTCGTCGTGGGGGTGGGGGCCTCGGTCGACGGGGAAAGCGGGACGTCGTTCGTCATGGTCAGAGTGTCGCAGCCGAGTCTGTGGGAGCGGCCGCGGCTCGCGCGGCGACAGGAAGGGCGTCGATCACATGCGCGACGGCCTCGTCGTCGTGCGA
The DNA here is from genome assembly GCF_000152185.1 of Dermacoccus sp. Ellin185. Taxonomy (NCBI): domain Bacteria; kingdom Bacillati; phylum Actinomycetota; class Actinomycetes; order Micrococcales; family Dermacoccaceae; genus Dermacoccus; species Dermacoccus sp. Ellin185. The sequence goes on from NZ_AEIQ01000056.1 coordinate 4,092, forward strand.
GGCGGAGACGAACCACGACTCGTAGGCCGACGGCGGCAGGTGGACGCCCTGGTCGAGCATTGCGTTGAAGAAGCGCGAGAAGGCCTCGGTGTCCTGGTCCTTCGCGTCGTCGTAGTTCGTGACCGCGCCGTCGCGGAAGAAGATCGAGAACATCGAGCTCGCCCACTGCACGGTGTGCGGTACACCGGCCTTCGTCAGTTCGGCGGAGGCGGCGTCGGCGATGGCGTGCGCCGTGGAGTCGAGGTGGGCGTAGACCTCGTCGGTGCAGCCTTGCAGCGTGGCGAGGCCGGCGGCCGTGGCCACGGGGTTACCCGCCAGCGTGCCCGCCTGGTAGACGGGACCGTCGGGCGCCAGCATGCCCATGAGGTCGGCGCGGCCACCGAAGGCGGCCGCGGGGAAGCCACCGCCCATGACCTTGCCGAAGGTGAACAGGTCGGGGGCGCTCTCACCTCACCCTGCTGGCCCTCGTGGCCGAACCAGCCGGCGGCGGAGCAGCGGAAGCCCGTCATCACCTCGTCGGAGACGAGCAGGGCGCCGTGCTTGGTCGTGATGTCGCGCAGCGCCTTCGTGAAACCGGCTGCGGGCGGCACGACGCCCATGTTGCCGGGCGATGCCTCGGTGATCACGGCGGCGATCTCGTCACCGTGCTCGGCGAAGGCGGTCTCGAGCGCGGAGACGTCGTTGTAGGGCAGGACGATGGTCTCGCCGGCGCTCGACTTCGGCACGCCGGCCGTGTCGGGAAGGGCGAAGGTGGCGACGCCGGAGCCGGCTGCGGCGAGCAGCGCGTCGACGTGGCCGTGGTAGCAGCCTGCGAACTTCACGATCTTGCTCCGGCCCGTGGCGCCGCGCGCGAGGCGGATGGCCGACATCGTTGCCTCGGTGCCGGAGGAGACGAGGCGCACCTGCTCGACGGGCTCCACGCGGCGCACGATCTCGGTGGCGAGGGCAACCTCGTTCTCACTCGGGGTGCCGAAGCTGAAGCCGCGCGAGGCCGCGTCCTGGACGGCGGCCATGACGTCGGGGTGGGCGTGGCCGAGGATCATCGGGCCCCACGAGCAGATGAGGTCGACATAGCGGTTGCCGTCGACGTCCGTGAGCCACGGCCCCTTCGCCTCGCGGATGAACCGCGGCGTGCCACCGACGGCACGGAAGGCGCGCACCGGCGAGTTCACCCCGCCGGGCGTCACCGTGCGCGCGTGGGCCAGGAGTTCTGCGGACTTCGAGGTGCTTCCACTCATGTTGTCCATTCTCCCACCGCCCCCTGACAACGCCCTTGGCGGGCCTCAGCCCCGCTCGCCACCGACTTGCTCGTGCACGCGGCGCATGCCGTCACCGACGATGCTCAGTTGGTCGCCATCCATGGTGTCGACGAAGTATCGACGCACGCTCGCGACGTGAACGGGGGCTGCGAGCAGGAGGGCGTCGTAGCCGCCGTCGGTGAGGACGAGTTCGACCCCGCGCGAATCGCTGGAACACGACTCCCGCGTCACCCACCCGCGTCGCTGCAGGCGCGTGGCGGTGTGCGTGATGCGGCTGCGGGACTGGACGACGAGGTCGGCGAGCGCCCCCATCCGCAGACGACGCCCCTCGGCCTCGGACAGCATCGAGAGGATCTCGTACTCGGCCAGCGACATGCCGTGGTCGAGGAGTTCGCGATCGAGCGCGAGGCTCAGCGCGCGCGATGCCCGCAGGTAGTGACGCCATGCCGTCTGCTCGTCCTCATCGAGCCAGCGCGTCTCTTTCGTCATCCTCCACCGTCCGTTTCGTGCTTCACCACCGTCGCGCGCCCCTACCGTCCGGTGTCCGACCGGAGGGTTGATTCACGTTTCGTTCAGTGTCAACGCTTTCGTGTGGACATCTTGTTTCCGTCCACGTTTCTTCAGTGTAGTTGAATGTTCAACTATCTGCGTGTATCGTCATTTCAGTACCGACCACACATCGCAACGGAAGGACCACAACCATGGTTTCCCTCAACGACATCGCTCCCGGCACCTGGAACATCGACGCCGACCACACGGAGATCGGCTTCGTCGCGCGCCACCTCGCCGTCACCAAGGTGAAGGGTCGCTTCACGGACGTCAGCGTCAACGCGGAGGTCGCCGAGGACCGCAAGAACTCGACGCTCGAGTTCACCGTGCAGACGGCATCGGTCCAGACCCGTAACGCCGACCGCGACGGTCACCTCAAGAGCGCTGACTTCTTCGACGTCGAGAAGTACCCGACGATGACGTTCAATGCCACGAACATCGGCGACGACACCATCACGGGCGACCTGACGATCAAGGACGTGACGAAGCCCGTCACGTTCGACTACGAGTTCAACGGCATCTCCGACGACCCGTGGGGCGGCACCCGCGCCGGCTTCGAGGCCCAGGGCGAGATCAACCGCAAGGACTTCGGCCTCAGCTTCGACGCCGCAGCCCCCGGCGGCAACGCGCTCGTCTCCGACAAGATCAAGATCAACCTCGACCTCGAGTTCGCCAAGGCCTGATCACACCAGCCTTCACGAAGAGGCCGCGGTACCCGTTCGGGTACCGCGGCCTCTTCGTGAATCGCCCTTCGCCCCTCGCCCTTCATCGCGGGCCGTCGCGCCTCAGCCGAGAGGGCGGGAACCGCGAATACGTTCGTAGATGAGGCTCGTCTCGGCGTGCACGACGCCGGGCAGCACCGCGAGGTGGTCGAGCACGATGTCGCGCAGGGCGTCGGGAGACTGCGTACAGACGTGGACGAGGAAGTCGTTCTCCCCCGTCACGTGGAAGGCCGCGAGGACGCCGGGCACATCGGCGACTGCGGCGTGGAAGCCGTCGATGTCGTCACGTGTGTGGCCCGTGAAGCGCAGCGCGATCATGGCCTCGAGGGGGCACGTCGAGCGAGCCGAGATCGACGTCGGCGTGGACGCCCGCGATGACGCCCCGCTCGCGCAACACACGCAACCGGCCGCTGCACGTCGACTCCGGCACGCCGACCTGCCGCGCGAGTTCGGCGTTCGACATCCGGCCGTCCTCGAGAAGTAGCTCGATGAGCCGACGATCGACGGCGTCAGGGCTCCACGCGGGGCCGAGTAACGGTCGTCGAACCTGCGAGTCGCCGGACGAACGAGCACTCGATTTCGCACCTTCCACGGGAGACTGACCCCTTTCGGAGGATTCGGCGAGATGTTGCCACTATTTCGCAGACCCCACACGCTATGTGATGTGAAACACATCTCTTCACTCATGACGGACGCCGTCCACGCGGGCCGCGAAGACCTCGCCTAGCTCGGGGTGCACGTCGCAGGAATCGATCAGTCGACCACCTACCCCGTCACCGGCGTGACGCAGGGCGGTGACTCGTACGAGCAGATGGCAACCGGTGGTCGCCCGCGCCCCGGTGATTCGTACGTGTACCAGCGTCTGTGGAACCCGAACGTCGACCGCTTCGAGCGTGGGCTCGCCACGATGGAGGGCGCCGAGGAAGGCGTCGCGTTCTCGACCGGGATGGCAGCGATCAGCGCCGTCCTGCTCGCCTGCCTCGCGGCGGGCAAACCGGCTCTTCACAGATGAGGGTGTAGTCGGCGCTGGCGCGTCGGTCCGGAGGTAGGTGTCGAGGTCTTCCGAAGATGGAGGTTCCTACACGCAGCCATCCGAAAGACCTCGACGTTGCCTGACGCTACCTTCACGTGCCCTGACCTGACCACCTTCACGCGCGTTGACGACCTTGGCCTGGAGATCACCGGGCAACTTCTCGAGCCGGATCGTGCGGTGCTGGCCTGCCGGGTCGTCGAACCGGACGACTGGTGCCGCCGGTGTGGCTGCCGAGGGGTATCCCGGGACACCGTGACCCGGGAGCTGGCGCACGAGCCGTTCGGGTGGCGCCCCACGACCTTGCTGGTCACCGTGCGCCGGTACCGGTGTGCCGAGTGCGCTCACGTGTGGCGTCAGGACACCACCGCCGCGGCCGAGCCGCGGGCGAAGATCTCCCGCGCCGGGCTGCGTTGGGGCCTGGTCGCGATCGTGGTCCAGCACCTGTCCATGGCCCGCGTCGCCGAAGGACTCGCGGTGTCGTGGAATACCGCCAACGACGCTGTTCTGGCCGAAGGTCAACGCCTGCTGATCGATAACCCGTCCCGCTTGGACGGCGTCCGCGTGGTCGGGGTCGACGAGCATGTCTGGCGGCACACGAGGAAGGGCGACAAGTACGTCACTGTGATCATCGACCTCACCCCGGTGCGCGACGGCACCGGCCCCTCCCGCCTGCTGGCGATGCTCGATGGCCGTTCGAAGAAGGCGTTCCAGGACTGGCTCGCCGAGCGGGACCAAGCCTGGCGGAGGGGTATCGAGGTCGTCGCGATGGATGGCTTCTTCGGGTTCAAGACCGCCACCACCGAAGAGCTGCCGGACGCCGTCTGCGTGATGGACCCCTTCCACGTGGTCCGCCTGGCCGGCGACGCCCTCGACGATTGCCGCCGCCGGGTCCAGCAAGAGCTCCACGGACACCGCGGACGCAAGGGCGACCCGCTCTACACCGCGCGGCGGACTCTGCACACCGGTGCCGACCTGGTCACCGGCCGCCAACACGAGCGCCTCGAGTCCCTCTTCGCCGACGAACGCCACATCCAGGTCGAGTGCACCTGGGGGATCTATCAGCGCATGATCTCCGCCTACCGTCACCACGACCGGAGCGTCGGCCGCGTCGAGATGAGCTCCGTGATCGACGCCCTCGCCGATGGTGTGCCCACGGCGTTGGTCGAGCTGCGCAAGCTGGGCCGCACCCTGGCCAGACGCGTCTGTGACGTCCTGGCCTACTTCGACCGGCCGCGCACCAGCAACGGACCCACCGAAGCCGTGAACGGACGCCTTGAGCACCTACGCGGGCGCCCTCGGCTTCCGCAACCTCACCCACTACATCGCCCGAGCACTCCTGGAAGCCGGGGGATTCAGACCCCAACTACACCCTCAATCTGTGAAGAGCCGGTTTGCTGTCGGATGGGCCTACAGGGGATCGCCCGCAGCCGAGCGGAATCTCATCAGGGCGGTGCTCAAATGGAAGCCCGTAGGGGAAGCTCGAACCGTTCTGGGCGCAGACACGGTCAACCTTCTAGAGGAAGCAGGCGTCGCGCTCCAGGACGTATACATCTTCCGTACCAACCTGAGGAATGCGCCCCCGTGTGCCATGTTTCGCCGCAGCGTAGGTTTCTGCGGCGAGGACGTCGACGCCCTCGAGGATGAGGGAGCGATACCCCCTGAGGTTCTCGCCGGCGTCGTGGCGCACGAGATCGGCCACCTGAGGGGAGGCCAACTCGTGCACCCGGTCGTTTATTGGATGATGACGCCCGCCCTCTTCTGCGGACGCATGTTCAATGCGGCGACGGGCGGAGTGTTCCGCCAACTCCGCCATGACCTCGGGCATTTTGCGACCTTCGCTGTCGGCGCCGTGGCCGCCCTCATGCTCTTGGGCCTGCTGCGCAACCACCCTGTAGCCCTTGGTGCGGGCGTAGCCTGCGCACTGATCTGGACAGGGCTGCTACTGGCCCTGCGCGCCGCCGACCGCGCTGAAGAGTTCCGCGCCGACGACTTCGTGAAGAAGCACGGCCTCGCGCCCGGCTTGACCTCCTACCTCGAAAACCAGCACGACAATGGCAACGAAGAGAGTCAGACGCCACCCATGTCGTGGCTCAACACCCACCCCCCACTGATCGAACGCATCGAACTCCTGGAGAACTGACAGACTCCCCCGCGCCCAGCGAACGCGAAGGAGGGGTCGGTGATTCCACTGGAATCACCACCCCTCCTTCGCGTTCGCTCAGGCGTCCACGTAGTACATGTGGAGCGCGCGGAAGGTGGCCCGGCCGGCGACACCGTCTACGCCGAGGTGGTGCGCGCGCTGGAAGCGCACGACGGCCGCGCGGGTCTGCGGGCCGAAGACGCCGTCAGCGCGAATGCCGAGGTGGCGCTGCAAGTTCGCCACCGAGGCGCGCAGAGTGGAGTCCAGCAGAGTGGTGTACGACGGACCTGAGTGAGCGCGTGCCTTCAACGTAGGCGCGGCCACCAGGTGGATCCTTCGAGTGATCTCTCACAACCAACCTCGAAGAAGGACACCTTGATGACCGCTGGACCCAGTATCGACCCTGCCCGTTTCCTGAACGAGCAGCTGTCCCAGGCGAGCCCCGATCTGATGCGGGACCTGCTCACCACCTTCGTCAATGCACTGCTGTCCGCCCAGGCCGACGCGGTGTGCGGTGCCGGCTACAACGAACGGACCCCGGAGCGGGTCAACTCCCGCAACGGCTACCGCCACCGCGACCTCGACACCCGCGTCGGCACCCTGGATGTCGCCGTCCCCAAGCTACGCACCGGGTCGCTGTATCCGGAGTGGCTGCTCGAGCGCAGGAAGCGTGCCGAACGAGCACTGACCAGCGTGGTGGCGACCTGCTACCTCCTCGGCGTCTCGACGCGGCGGATGGACAAGCTCGTCCAGACTCTCGGGATCACCGGCCTGTCGAAGTCCCAGGTCTCGGTGATGGCCAAGGAACTCGACGAGCACGTCGAAGAGTTCCGCACCCGACGACTCGAAGACGCCGGGCCGTTCACGTTCGTCGCCGCTGACGCGCTGGTGTTGAAGGTCCGCGAAGGTGGCCGTGTGGTGCCGGTGCACGTGCTGGTCGCGACCGGTGTCAACGCTGACGGGCACCGCGAGATCCTCGGCGCGCAGGTCACCACCAGCGAGGACGGCGCCGGCTGGCTCGCGTTCTGGAGGGATCTGACCGCCCGCGGCCTCACGGGGGTCAAGCTCGTCACCTCTGACGCCCACGCCGGGCTCGTAGCTGCGATCGCGGCCACGAGCCCGGGCGCCGGTTGGCAGCGCTGCCGGACCCACTACGCGGCCAACCTGATGTCCGCGACCCCGAAGACCAACTGGCCGTGGGTCAAGGCGTTGCTGCACTCGATCTACGACCAGCCCGATGCTGAGGCCGTGCACGCCCAGTTCGACCGCGTCGTCGACGCCCTGCACGAGAAGCTCCCGGCGGTGGCTGAACATCTCGAAGGTGCCAAGGCGGACATTCTGGCGTTCACGCCGTTCCCGAAAGAGGTCTGGCGTCAGATCTGGTCGAACAACCCGAACGAGCGGCTCAACCGCGAAATCCGCCGGCGCACCGACGTGGTCGGGATCTTCCCCGACCGCGCATCCATCATCCGGCTCGTCGGCGCCGTCCTGGCCGAGCAACACGACGAGTGGGCCGAAGGCCGCCGCTACCTCGGCCTCGACGTCCTCGCCCGCGCACAAGCCGTCGACACCACCACCGAGGAGGTGACCACCGAACTCGAACTACAGGCCCTCACAGCCTGACAACACGACCAACCGAGGGATCAACCTCGTACACCACCCCAGCGGACTTGACCACCGACCTCGCCCGCTGGGGCCAAGACGAACTCCAAGCCGTCGCGCACGCCCTGAACACCCGCCCCCGCAAGGCACTCGGCTGGAAGACCCCCGCAGAAGCCTTCAACGAAGAACTACTGTTGCTGGCACAAGCCGGTGTTGCATCGACCAGTTGAACCCAGTCAGTACACCTCGGCCCAACTCGCCGAGGCCGCAGAAGAGCTCGATGTTCGATTGTCGGTCGGGCGCACCGGGGTCTGTTGGGACAACGCGCAACAGGAATCTTTCTGGTCAACCCTGAAAACCGAGTACTACCATAGGTATTCGTTCACGACCCGGGCCGAAGCCATCACCGGAGTCAGTACCTGGATCGACACGGTCTACAACCGTCGCAGGCGGCACAGCGCCCTCGGTCAGATCAGCCCGACAGCGTTCGAAGACCAACTCACCACCGCGGCTGCTGAAGCCGCATAACCGATGTCCACCAGACGGGGTCAACCCCAGGATGCTTGAGCTGGTGGAGCGCCGGCCGCGGGAAAGCGATTGGGCGGACCCGGCGCTTCGACTCACTCCACCACGGTCGGTAGTAATAGAGTGCGCGGGTGCGTAGCCTTCGTCGGTCCCCGTTCCAGCGTCGGCTCGCTGCTGTGGCGGCAGCGGCCGTGGTGCTGGCCGGAGCCGCTGCTTGTGGTGATGGTTCGAACTCGATTGCTGGCCAGGCCAAGCGTGGCGACAACAAGGGGTACGTCGCCGGTAACGGCCAGATCGAGGTGATCGCACCTGGGAAGCGAAAGAAGCCCGTGGCGCTGGAGGGTACGACCCTGGAGGGCAAGGCGTGGTCGCTCAGCTCGGCCCGCGGCCAGGTGGTGCTGCTGAACTTCTGGGGCTCGTGGTGTCCGCCGCGCCAGAAGGAGCTACCACAGCTGCAGAGCGCCTGGACCCGCTACCGTGCGGCCGGTGCGCCGGTGCAGTTCATGGGTGTACTACAGAAGGACTCAGTGACCTCTGCCAGCGCGACCGCGGCCAAGTTCGGTGTGCGCTATCCCTCCCTGCGCGATGACGGCGGCAAGTCGTTGCTGGGACTGCAGGGGAAGGTCGTCACGGTGCCGACCACATTGGTGATCGACAAGCAGGGCCGGATCGCCGCACGGGTGTCCGGTGAGTCAACCGAGACGACGTTCCGGTCCTTGGTCGACCAGATGCTCGCCGAGCCAGCAACATGACGTCCGACGCGGCCGACGTCGTCGCCAGCGGCAGCCTGCCGCTGGCCGTCATGCTGGCCGTGGCGGCCGGGACCGTCTCGTTCGCCTCGCCGTGCGTGCTGCCTTTGGTGCCCGGTTTCCTCGGCTACGTCACCGGACTGACCGACCACACCAGGCGTACGCGCGTCGTCGCCGGCGCCGCGCTGTTCGTGATCGGCTTCTCCGTCGTGTTCGTCAGCCTGTCGGTGGCGCTCAACGCGGCGATGAGCCTCTTCTTCGGCCACCGGGACCTGCTGATGCGCGGCGGTGGGGTCCTGGTCATCCTCCTGGCGCTGGTCTACCTCGGGTTCATCGGCCAGCGGGGACTGCCGGTCCGGTGGCGACCAGCCGCCGGGCTCCTCGGCGCGCCCGTCCTGGGCATGGTCTTCGGCATCGGCATGAGCCCATGCATCGGCCCCGTCTACGGCGCTATCCAGGTCGCCGCCTCACCGCTGAGCAACGACGGCGCGCCAGTCCTGCGCGGAGTACTGCTCGCAGCCGGCTACAGCCTGGGCCTGGGGTTGCCGTTCGTGCTGATCGCCGCAGGGTGGGCCCGCGCCGACCGCGCCTCACGCTGGCTGCGAACCCACCACCGGGCCACCCAGCGCCTGGGCGGCGTGCTCATGCTCGCCGTGGGTGTCCTGATGGTGACCGGTGCCTGGCAGTCCGCCATGACATGGATACAGGTCAACCTCAGCTCAGGTTTCACCCCCGCTCTGTGACCTGAGCCCCACCGGGCCACGACGACCGTCACCGCGCCCGACATCGGTGTCACCGAGATTGGCCGATCAATGGCTGATGTCGTTATTATCGGCGCATGTCGATGAGAAGTGAGGTTGCAGACGACCCGGGGCTGCAACCAGACCTGACCGCCGCGGTAGCGCTGTTCCGGTCGCTGGCTGATCCCACCCGGCTCGCGATCGCTCGCCGGCTGGCTTCGGGGGAGGCTCGGGTGGTCGACCTGACCGCGGAGCTCGGCCTGCCGCAGTCCACGGTGTCATCCCACGTCGCGTGCCTGCGCGACTGCGGGCTGATCGACTACCGGCCGCAGGGACGGTCCTCGGTCTACCGGGTCACCCACCCAGAGCTGATCGAGCTGTTTGCCGTGGCCGAGACCCTGCTCGGCGCGACCGGCGAGGCCGTTGCACTCTGCCCCACCTACGGAGATGTTGCCCGTCCTGGTGCCGAGAAGGTGAAGCGGTGACCCAGCTGTCCGCCGTCGAGACCGAGCAGCTGACCCGGCGCGGTCTGCGGCTGGCCCAGTTCACCGTCGCCTACAACCTCATCGAGGGCGCGGTCGCGATCACCGCCGGCATCCTCGCCACGACCGAGGAAGTAGCACCATGACGGATGCATGCGGCTGCGGCCACGACGATCCGCGCGATGACGAGCTAGCGGAGCTAGAGCCTGAGCGGCTCTGGGAGGTCAGCGAGCTGCGGTTCGCCGCGTTCGCTGGAGTCTTCCTCGTCGCAGGCTTCATTGCCGACCGCTCCGGTGCCTCCGGTTCGACGGTGACCGGCCTGAACGGCGTCGCCTTGGCGCTCGGCGCCTGGACCTTCGTCCCGAGCACCCTGAAGCGTCTGGTCAAGGGCAAGATCGGCGTCGGCACGCTGATGACGATCGCCGCGGTGGGCGCCGTCATCCTCGGCGAGGTTGCCGAGGCAGCGATGCTGGCCTTCCTCTATTCCATCAGTGAGGGCTTGGAGGAGTACGCCGTCGCCCGCACCCGCCGCGGCTTGCGCGCACTGCTGTCGCTGGTTCCGGCGGAGGCCACTGTCCTTCGCGACGGCACCCAGGTCACCGTCGCTCCGACCGAGCTCGCGATCGGCGACCTGCTCCTGGTCCGTCCGGGTGAGCGCGTCGCGACCGACGGCGTCGTTCGTGACGGTCGCACCGCTGTGGACGTCTCGGCCCTCACCGGGGAGTCCGTCCCGGTCGAGGTTGCCGCCGGAGACGCCGTCTACGCCGGCTCCATCAACGGAACCGGCGTGCTTGAGGTCGAGGTCACCACCACCGCCGAGGACAACTCCCTGTCCCGGATCGTCACCATCGTCGAGGCCGAGCAAGCCCGCAAGGGCAACGCCCAGCGCCTGGCCGACCGGATCGCCAAGCCGCTGGTGCCCGGCATCATGGTCCTCGCCGGAAGCATCTCGATCATCGGTAGTCTGCTGGGCGATCCGGCCACCTGGATCGAGCGCGCGCTGGTCGTGCTGGTCGCGGCCTCCCCGTGCGCCCTGGCGATCTCCGTTCCGGTCACCGTGGTCGCCGCCATCGGTGCCGCCAGCCGCATCGGCGCCCTGGTCAAGGGCGGCGCCGCACTGGAAGCACTCGGCCGGATCCGTGCCGTTGCCCTGGACAAGACCGGCACGCTGACCCGCAACCAACCGTCAGTGGTCCAGGTCGCCACCGCTCCCGGCCACACCCAGGAGCAGGTCCTTGCGATCGCGGCCGCGCTGGAGTCGCGCAGTGAGCACCCACTGGCCCGCGCCATCCTCGCAGCCGTCCCGGTGTACCGCGACGCCGAGAGCGTGGAGGCCATCACCGGGGCAGGCCTGACCGGCACCATCGACAGCCGCCAGGCCAGACTCGGTCGGCCCGGCTGGATACCCGCAGGCGACCTCGCCGACCCGGTCACCGCCATGCAGGAGGCCGGCGCCACCGCCGTGCTGATCGAGTACGACGGTGGCGTGGTTGGCGCCATCGCTGTCCGCGATGACCTGCGGCCCGAGGCCGCGGAGGTCGTCGCCCGACTCCGCGCCGACGGCTACCAGGTCGCCATGCTCACCGGCGACAACGAACGCACCGCCGCCGCGCTGGCCGCCCAGACGGGCATCACCGACGTGCACGCCGAGCTTCGCCCGGAGGACAAGTCGGCCATCATCCGCCGGCTCCGCGAGGACCGGCCGACCGCGATGGTCGGCGACGGAGTCAACGACGCCCCCGCACTGGCCACCGCCGACGTCGGGATCGCGATGGGCGCCATGGGCAGCGACGTAGCCATCGAGACCGCTGACGTCGCCCTCATGGGTGAGGACCTACGGCACCTACCGCACACCCTGACCCATGCGCGCCGCGCCAGGTCCATCATGCTGCAGAACGTCGCACTGTCTCTCGGCCTAATCGCCCTCCTGATCCCGCTCGCTGCTTTCGGTGTGCTCGGACTCGCCGCGGTGGTGCTGGTCCACGAGGTCGCGGAGATCTTCGTGATCGGCAACGGCGTCCGCGCCGGCCGTACCCGGCCGCTCCCACCACCACCGGCAGCCACGCCCGCGGCTTCGGTGCCAGCGGAAGCCGACGCCAGGTGATTGGCCGTGCCAGCGAGACGGCGGCGCCTGCGAGAACAAGTCGCGGCACGGTCCTGCTCACAGCCGCGGCCATCGCTGCGGTGGACCTGATCGCCAAGGGCGCCTCTGAGGCCCGGCTCGCCGAGTCCACCGTCGATCTCGGAGTCATCCAGCTGCAGCTGGCCTACAACTCAGGCGTGGCATTCAGCATGGGCGACAAGCTGCCCGCCGGCGTGGTCGTGGCCATCACCGCTGCCATCTCTGTCGCGTTCGTCTTGTACGCCTGGCACCGGGCTCCGCGAGCCGGGCGGATGGAGCAGATCGCCGGGGGCGCCGTGATCGGCGGCGCCGTCGCGAACGTGGCCGACCGTGCCCGCGACGGCATGGTCACCGACTACCTGCACACCGGCTGGTGGCCCACCTTCAACCTCGCCGACACATTCCTCGTCACCGGATGCGTCGTGATCGCACTGGTGCACGCGCGCCCCGGGCGCGCGGCGGATGACGAAAAGGAACAGCGTCACACCAGGAACCCGTGAACACGGCACCAGAGCAGGCACGCGCGCAGTAGCACTCGAACAACGTCGACGGAAGGAGACGAATACGCATGGATACGACCGCCGCCGCGCTGCAGGCGATCGGCTTGTACCTGGTGACGAACATCGACGACATCATCGTCTTGTCCCTATTCTTCGCCCGAGGAGCCGGGCAACGAGGCGCCACCACCAAGATCATCGCCGGACAGTACCTCGGGTTCGGTGGCATCCTTATCGCCGCATTAGCAGTGACCTTCGGCGCCGGATTCATCCTTCCCGACGACGCCATCCCGTACTTCGGTCTTATCCCGCTCCTGCTGGGCATCTATGCCGCCTGGCAGGCGTGGAGCAACGGCGACGATGACGACAACGTCGCGGACCGGCCCGTCGGCGCCCTCACGGTCGCCGCGGTGACGTTCGCCAATGGCGGAGACAACATCGGGGTCTACGTCCCGGTGTTCCTGGCGGTAGGTACCGGCGCCCTTGTGGCCTACTGCCTCGTGTTCCTGGCGCTGGTCGTCGTCCTGGTCCTCGCCGCGAAGTTCGTCGCAACTCGTAAGCCGATCGCCGAGGTGCTTGAACGCTGGGAGCACATCCTCTTTCCGCTGGTCTTGATCGGCCTGGGCATTGTCATCTTGGTTGAGGGCGGCGCGTTCGGCCTGTGACCCTCAGCTGCCGAACCGGGCTCGGCCAGTTGGCGTTGGTGCAGTCGTCCCCCGGGGTTGGTGTCCAACGCGTCCGGGGCCAGATCGGACCGTCACCCTGGGGCCAGATCGACTTGACACAATCACATTAGCGCGGATGGGGTACACCCTATTTGCACTAGCACGGGCTGATCGGACGCGCATGCGAATAGGGTCGGTAACCGTCTTTTTGCCCACTTTGCGGGTAGGGTCTAGACATGCCGGGTCAAATCGTGGGGTACGCACGCGTCTCGTCGACGTCACAGAATCTCGCTAGGCAGCTCGAAGCGCTTAGGGGCGTCGATGAGCTGTTCACTGACCATCAATCGGGCAAGAGCCGAGCCGATCGCGCTGGCTTGTCGGATGCGCTGCGCTACGTGCGTCGCGGTGACACGTTGCGCGTCGCGTCGATGGATCGACTCGCGCGATCGCTGATCGACCTCGAGCAGATCGTCTCCGACCTCACCGCGCGCAAGGTGAGCGTCGAGTTCGTCAAGGAACGCCTCACCTTCTCACCCGACGCCACGGCCGACCCGTTCGCGACGTTCCAGCGCCAACTCATCGGCGCCGTCGCCGAACTCGAGCGTTCCCTCATCCGCGAACGCCAACGTGAAGGCATCGACCTGGCAAAAGTACGCGGCGTGTACAAGGGCCGTGCCCGCCGCCTCACCGACGAACAGGTTGCGCACGTGCGTCAGGCAGCAGCCGCCGGCGCGAACAAGGCCAAGCTCGCGATCGACCTTGGGGTCTCACGCCGCCTTATCTATGACGTCATCGCTGGCAACGGCTCAGAAGTTCTGACCGCCCATGTCCTTGAACCGTGAGTAGTGACCCTGGAACGCGACCGTGATGTCGGCCGTCGGGCCCGCACGGTGCTTGGCGACGATGATCTCGGCCTCGCCGGCCTTCTCCGACTCCTTGTTGAAGTAGTCGTCACGGTGCAGCAGGATCACCATGTCGGCGTCCTGCTCGATCGAACCCGATTCACGCAGGTCCGCCATCTGCGGGCGCTTGTCGGTGCGCTGCTCGGGGCCACGGTTCAGCTGCGAGATCGCGATGACGGGTACCTCGAGCTCCTTCGCGAGCAGCTTGAGCGCACGCGAGAACTCCGACACCTCCTGCTGACGTGATTCGACGCGCTTGCCCGAGCTCATGAGCTGCAGGTAGTCGATCGCGATGATCTTCAGGTCGTGGCGCTGCTTGAGCCGGCGCGCCTTCGCGCGGATCTCCATGAGCGACATGTTCGGTGAGTCGTCGATGAACAACGGCGCGTCCGAGACGCGGCCCATCGTCGTCGCCAGACGCGTCCAGTCCTCGTCACGCATCTGGCCTTTTCGCATGTGCTGCAACTGAATTCCGGCCTCGGCCGACAGCAGGCGCATCGTGATCTCCGTGCGCCCCATCTCGAGCGAGAAGAACGCGGCCGTCATGTTGTGATGAATCGCGGCGCTGCGAATGATGTCCATGCCGAGCGTCGACTTTCCCATGGCCGGTCGTGCCGCGATGACGATCATCTGCCCGGGGTGCAGACCGTTCGTCAGCCCGTCGAGCTCGGAGAAACCCGTCGGCACGCCGACCATCTGCCCGTCGGTGCCGGAGGCCTGCTCGATCTCGTCGGCCGTCGCCTCGATGACGTCGCCGAGCCGCACGTAGTCCTCGCCGCCACGCTTGTCGGCGACGGCGTACACCTCGGCCTGCGCGGCGTTGACGATGTCCTCGACGTCGCCGCCCTCGTCGCCGTAGCCCATCTGCACGATGCGGGTGCCGGCGTCCACGAGCCGGCGCAGCACGGCCCGTTCGGCGACGATCTGCGCGTAGTACCCGGCGTTCGCGGCCGTCGGCACCGACGCGATGATCTGGTGCAGGTACGCCTGCCCGCCGATGCGCGCGAGTTCGCCGCGCTTCGTCAGCTCGTCGGCGACGGTGATGGCGTCCGCCGGCTCACCTCGGCCGTACAGGTCGGTGATCGCGTCGAAGATCGTCTCGTGCGCCGGGCGGTAGAAGTCGATGCCCTTGACCTCGGCGATGACGTCGGCGATCGCGTCCTTGCTCAGCATCATGCCGCCGATGACGCTCTGCTCCGCCTGCAGATCCTGCGGCGGCAGCTTGCCCGGCGGCATCGACGACGAACCCGCCCCGTCGAACTCCGGCGGCGCCTCGTACGGCTCCAGCTCAGCCACGCTCACAACTCCTCGAATCGGGTGCCACCCGCCCGGCCGACGCCGCACGATCCGTCACGACCCACCCTTGCACTCACCACCGACAACAGTAGGCAGACGCCCCGTCCGTTCACGAACCCGTCTGTGGACGGTGCTGTGGACAGGGTGTTGGAAACGCCGGTGGCGGTTGTGCACAGACCCGGGACGAACCTGTGGATGATTCGCCAGCCCGTCGTGGGAACCGCGCCACTGCGGTGATTCGCCGATCCACACCCTGTGGACGAAGATTGCTCCCGGTCGTCGACAACCTGGGTTGTCGTCCACAGCCCCGAAAGCTCCCCCACCCCCCACCAGCCGGTCACGTCGCGTTCACGGCCCGCTTGGCGCCCATCGTCCTGCGCGAGGCGGACCACCACGCCACATCAGCCCCACGAGCACCTCGCTGCAGCGAGCGAGGACACCCCGACGCACGAACGTTCGCCGTGGTCATCTTCCGAGGGTGGAACTCTCACATGCGGTCGAGTTCCGCCCCCTGAAGCATGGCGAACCAGTGGGGGGCTGATGCGCCGGGGTGCCATCCCACTCAATCAAGACCACCCCGGCTTCCGGGCGTCACGACACACCTCAGCGCTGGATCGAAACTGTTTTCACAGGTTCACACGCACGGCGCGTGAGCGCCTGCCACCCGTCGACAGCCCGCGCGGTCGACACCCAGCCTGCGCGGCATCCCACGCCGCGCCGCCACGGCAGTGCACGTGAGGCACCCCACCCGGGCAGGCCGGGTGGGGTGTCGCCGTCAGGATCCGTTGCGCGAGACGCCGACCGTGCCCGGGACGTAGGTGGTGCCGAGCTCCTTCGAGTCGGCGATCTTGATGCTCGTGTAGGAGGAGCAGTCAACGATGCCCCAGTGCAGGTGCGGTCCCGTCGAGAAGCCGGTGTTGCCCGACAATGCGATCTTCTGCCCCTGCGAGACTTGCTGCCCCGCAACGACGTTCATCGACGACAGGTGCGCGTACTCCATGCAGAAACCGGAGGCGTCCTTGATGAGGACGGTGTTGCCACCGGTGACGTTGTTCTCGGTCTTGAACACGACGCCCGACGCGGAGGCGACGACCTGCGTCCCCGTCGGAACCCCGAAGTCGACGGCGTGCTTGTCGTAGTACTTGTGATGGCTCGCCGCCCCGTACGGACCCTGCGTGATGGGCGCCGGGTAGCCGTTGAGGAACGGTAGCTCGTACGGCGCGTCCGGGTGGACGAGCGGCGGGACGCCCGGCTGGCCGGGGGTGCCGGTGTCACCACCGGTCGGCTGGTCCGTGGCGAGAGCGAGGGCATACGTCGTCTTCGCCCCGACGACGCCGTCGACGCCGAGGCCGTGCGAGCGCTGGAACGTCATGACCGCCGACTCGGTGAGCGGCCCGAACACGCCGTCGACGTTCACCCCGAGCTTCGACTGGATGGCGCGCACGAGCGGGCCCGAGTCGCCGCGTCGGACGACGTCGCCGGCACTCGGCTGTGCGGACGACGCGTCGAGCGCCGCCCACGTACGGGGGCCGACGACGCCGTCGACGTCGAGGCGGTTGGCGCGCTGGAAGTCCTTGACGGCCGCTGTCGTGACCGGGCCGTACCAGCCGTCGACGACGAGAGCGAGGCGAGCCTGCAGCGTCTTGACGGCCTCGCCGCGCGAGTCGAAGGTCAGCACGGGCGAGGTGGTGGGAGCGGGCGCCGGCGCCGGCGTCTCCTGCGCCGCGAAAGCCGGGGCAGCCATCACAGCCGCTCCGGCGACGGGCAGCGTCGCGCCCACGCCGAGCGCGAGGGCGGATCGGGAGCCGCGGGCTGCGGCAGCACCGACGCGCGCGGACTCGACGCGGCCGTGGCGCGTGGCAAGGTGCTTCGGCAAGTACTTCGTCATGGCGGTTCGCTCCGTCGTCGAAGAGCGCCGGTCGACTCGCGGTGGGCGCTCGTGCTCACGTGTCGCACGGGGGTGCGACATGTCGAGGATGCACGAGCCGAACGTCGCCGCAAAGCACCCCGAAAATCACATGCATGTCGTTCTGGCACCCCGTGATCTTCCTGTGATCACGCGGCTGACGGGCACTTTCGGCATGGTTCCGGGCAGCACGAAACGAACATCCTTTCGAGCCTCGAAAAAATGTTCGACGAAATATTCACCATTCAGTTTTGTCCACGATGTGGGACGGCGCTCGGTCCGTCGTCCGCGTCAGCTTCCCCACTGTCGGTACGACCGGATCCGAGCGCCACCCCCTGCCATCGCGGCAGTCTCGACGCCGTCTTTCAGCGCAGCACGCGCGCGTAGCTCGACGGCTTGCCGTAGATCGCGCGAACACCCACGGTGGAACCCGGGTGCGGTGCGTCGATCATCATGCCGTCGCCGAGATAGATGGCGACGTGATACGCCGGGTAGCCGTAGAACAGCAGGTCACCCGGCTGCGGGTTCGTCGTGCTCGGGAAGTACGCCTGCTGCTGCGCGGAGACGCGCGGCATCGTGATGCCGTACTGCTTGAACACGTACGAGACGAAGCCGGAGCAGTCGAAGCCCGACGGCGTCGAACCGCCCCACACGTACGGCACACCCTGGAACGTCTTGGCGTACGCGATGATCTGCGCGGCCGTCGCGGACGGAGCAGGCGTCGTCGGCGTCGTCGGCACCGTGGGAGGCGTCGCCGGCGTCGTCGGCGTCGTGGGCACCGTGGGAGGAGTCGGCGTCGTGGGAGTCGGCGTCGTGGGAGTCGTCGTCGAGCAGCCCAGCTTCGACCACGTCAGCTTGCCGACGATGCCGTCCGCGTACAGACCGTTCTGCGCCTGGAACGAGACGACCCCTGCACGCGTGGCCCGCCCGAAGATGCCGTCGACCTCGACTCCGACCTTGCTCTGCAGCACCTTGACGAGCGCGTGCGTCGAACCGAAGCGCAGCGTCGTGGTGTTCGCGGAGCACGTCGTCGGAGTGGTCGGCGTCGTCGGAGTGGTCGGCGTTGTCGGAGTCGTCGGCGTCGTCGCCGCAGCGAGCTTCGCCCACGTCAGCTTGCCGACGATGCCGTCGGCGTACAGCCCGTTGCTGCGCTGGAACGACTTCACCGCCGACAGCGTCGCAGGGCCGAAGATGCCGTCCGCGTTGACCTGGAGCTGCGCCTGGATCGCCTTCACCGCTTCCCCACGGGAGCCGAAGAACAGGACGGGCTTGACGGTCGGTGTGGTCGCACTCGGCGTGGTCGTACCCGTGCCGGGTGCGGCCATCGCGGGCGCGGCCGCGACGAGGGCTCCGGTGGTCGGGATGGCGAGTGCCACCCCGGCGCCGAGGCCGGATCGAAGAGCGAGCTGCGGGCGCACGGTGCGCTCGCGTCTCCTCATGTGCAGGGGAGCATGTGTACTCAAGTGAGCAGCCTTTCTACGGTTTTCGCGTTCCAGCGCACCGCGTCTCCAGGGTGGAGACGCACGCCACTGCCACACCCTCGCCAGCCCCCGCTCACAAAGGTGCAGGCTTCACTCTGCCCGAGCGTTTCCTGAGTGCGAAATGAAAGTTGCCGACACGCCCGCTAAATGCTTGACTCGACGCGCGCCGCGCGCGATGAGCGGCCACGACGCCCACCTGGATCTTTCCCGTCGTTCCGCGTAGTTTCGGGCCAATACCAGGTGTCAGGGGGCTCCGCCGAGCAGGCGCGCCGACGCGGTTGCACGAGAGGACATTTTTTCTCATATGATGAGACGGGCGGCGCGAGAAGTGCAGGAAACCGAGTCCCTGGGGCCCCAGATCCGCGCTCTTGCCGTGCCGGCCTTCTTCACGCTCGTGGCCGAGCCTTTGTTCCTCATGACCGATTCGTCGATCGTCGGCCACCTCGGCGTCACGCAGCTCGCGGCGCTCGGAGCCGCGAGCGCCGTCCTGCTCAGCCTCACCGGCATCTTCGTCTTCCTCGCCTACGCGACAACCGCACTCGTCGCACGCCGCATGGGCGCGAACGACGAGGACGGTGCGATCGGGGCGGGCCTCGACGGCGTGTGGCTCGCGTTGGTGCTCGGCATCCCGCTCGCCGCCGCGACGTTCGCCGCAGCGCCACTCGCGGTGCGCGCGATGACCAGCGCGCCTGAGGTCGTGGACGCCGGCGTCACATACCTGCGGATCAGCGCCCTCGGCATCCCGGCGATGATGGTCTGCCTCGCAGCGCAGGGGCTGCTCAGGGGCCTCCAGGACACGCGGACGCCGCTGCTCGTCACCGTCACCGGATTCGCCCTCAACGCGGCACTCAACGCCATCCTCGTCCTCGGTCTGCACACCGGCCTCGCCGGCTCGGCCGCCGGCACCACGGCCGCGCAGTGGCTCATGGCGTTCGCCCTGCTCGCCTCGATCGGCCGACGGGTGCGCCATCTCGACGTCCGCCCCCACCCGGGACGTGTCCTGGGTGCGGCACGCGCCGGGGCGCCGATCCTCGTGCGTACGATCGCGCTGCGCGCCGTCCTGCTCCTCACGACGGCCACCGCCGGGTTGTTCGGCCCCGGGACCCTCGCGGCGCACCAGATCGCATCGACGATCTTCACCTTCCTGACGTTCGCGCTCGACGCCGTCGCCATCGCCGCGCAAGCGCTCGTCGGCGAATCACTGGGCCGCGGTGACGCCTCACGCACCCGCGAACTGACCGCGACGCTCACCCGATGGGGTTGGCGCTGCGGACTCGTCGGCGGTGTCGCGACGCTGGTCACCGCGTGGTGGGTGCCCCTGCTGTTCACCTCCGATGCGACGATCGCGCACACGACGAGCGCCGCCCTCGTCGTCATCGCCCTCGTGAGCGCACCGTCGGGCGTGCTGTTCGTCCACGACGGTGTGCTCATGGGTGCTGGGGACGGCGCGTTCCTCGCCCGTGCGCAACTGGCGCTTCTCGTGGGCTACCTGCCGCTCGTGTGGATACTGAGCACCTCGCGGGATGCCGTCACAGGCTGGGGGGCCGCGGCGCCGCTCGTCGCGGTCTGGGTGCTGTATGCGCTCTACCTGCTCGCGCGCATGGCCGTGCTCGACCACCGGCGTCGAGGCACCGCCTGGATGCACCTCGAGAGCGCCGGCTGACGCCCCGGTCCCGCCGGCCCCGATGCTCGCGGGGCCGCGAATGCCCCATGGGCCGCCCTCACCCACTATCTTGAGGTCATACGCAGGCATCTCTCAGGGAGTTCCCATGACGCACTACCTCGATGATCGACTGCTCACGAGTCACGGCGTCAGCCGCCGGACCGCACTCACCGGAGCGCTCGCACTGGGGGCCACCGGCGCCGTCTCGACGCTCGGGGCGAACCGGGCCTCGGCCACCACGGTGGGGCTCTACGACAAGATGCACGCCATCGACGCATCCACGACCGGCGGGTTGTCCGTCGCCGTGCACGATCGGCGCAGCATGCGGGTGTGGCAGTACAACGCGCCGTTCCGCAACGAGTGCGCGAGCATCGTCAAGGTGCTCATCCTCGCGACCGTCTGCTCGCGCGCCCAGAAGGCGGGGCGCGGCCTCACCGCGTGGGAGAAGAGCCAGGCCTCCCCGATGATCCGCGTCAGCGACAACAACGCGGCGACGAACCTGTGGCGCAGCGTCGGCGGCGCACCCGCGGTGCAGGCCGTCGCGAACAGCCTCGGCATGACGTCGACGCGCGCTGCCGGAGCCTGGGGTCTGACGACGACCTCCGCCTACGACCAGATCGTCCTCATGAACGAGATCAGCTGGCGCGGCAGGCTGCTCAACGCCGCCAACCGTGGCTACATCCTGACGCTCATGGGACAGGTCGCGGCGGATCAGCGTTGGGGCGTCGGCTCGATCGGCACGAGTCAGGTGAAGAACGGCTGGCTGCCCTACGCCGGTCTGTGGCGCGTCAACAGCATCGGCCACGTCGGCGGAAGCCGCAACCACACGCTCGCCATCCTGCAGCGCACCCCGACGATGGCGATCGGCACGTCCGTCGCCAACCGCGTCGCCGCGACCATCCACGCGCACCTCGCGACCGCCCTCTGACGCACGCACGTCGAAGCCCCGCCCACGGACGAACCGTGGCGCGGGGCTTCGACGTCGCTCCGCCCCGGACGAGGCCGGGGCGGAGCGGTGAGGATCAGGCGCGGGCGACCTTGACGTCGACCGTGGCCTGCACCTCGGGGTGCAGACGCACGAGCACCGAGTACTCGCCGAGCGAACGCATCGGCGTCGTGATCTCGATCTTGCGCTTGTCGACGGAACCGGCGCCGGCTTCCTTGATCGCGTCGGCGATCTCACCGGTCGTGACGGCGCCGAAGAGGCGGCCGTTCTCGCCGGCGCGAGCCTTCAGCGTCACCTTGGCGTTCTCGAGGTTGCCCTTGACGGACTTCGCCTCTTCGAGCGTCTTGATGGAACGCGTCTCGCGAGCCTTCGTGATCGAGTCGACCTGCTTCTGGCCGCCCTTCGTCCACTCCGTGGCGAGGTTGTTGCGCAGAAGGTAGTTGCGGGCAAAACCGGGCTTGACGTCGACGACGTCGCCGGCCGTGCCGAGCTTGGAAACCTCGTGGGTCAGGATGACCTTCATGTCGGTGTTCCTTTCCTCGATCAGCGAGCGGAGCTCGAGTAGGGAAGCAGAGCCATCTCACGCGCGTTCTTGACGGCGTTGGCGATGAGGCGCTGCTCCTGGACGGAGACACCGGTGACGCGACGGGCGCGGATCTTGCCGCGGTCGGAGATGAACTTGCGCAGCAGCGCAGCGTCCTTGTAGTCGATGTTCTCGACCTTCGCCGCCTTCAGCGGGTTGGCCTTCTTCTTGGGCTTGCGCACAACGGGCTTTGCCATCGTGGTGCTCTCCTTCTATGAGAGCCCGAGTGGTGACTCGGGATAGCGAGTGTGTGAGTGGCCGGCACGTGCGTGCCGGGCCGGTGGGGCGTCATCGTCGTGGTGACGCCCGGGAAGAGGAGGAACGATCAGAACGGGGGCTCGTCGTACGACGGGCCGGTGGACCAGCCACCGTTGCCGCCGCCCTGCGAGCCGTTCGGCTGGCCGCCGGCGTTGCCACCCGAGTTGCCGCCGAAGCCGCCACCCGAGTTGCCACCGGTCGCCCACGGGTCGTCGGTCGGGCTGCCACCGAAGTTGCCGCCCTGAGAACCCGAGTTGCCGCCGAAACCGTTGCCACCGCCGGAGTTGCCCCCGAAGTTGCCCTGGCTGACGTTGCCGCCGCCGTTGCCACCTCCGAAGTTGCCACCCTGGCCGCCGCCGGAGCGCTGGGTCTTGTTGACCTTCGCCGTGGCGTACCGCAGCGACGGGCCGACCTCGTCGACCTCGAGCTCGGTGACGGTGCGCTTCTCACCCTCCTTCGTCTCGTACGAACGAGACTTCAGACGGCCGGTGACGATGACGCGCGAGCCGCGCTGGAGCGACTCCGAGACGTTCTCCGCTGCCTCGCGCCAGATGGAGCAGGACATGAAGAGCGCCTCGCCATCCTTCCAGTCGTTCGACTGGCGGTCGAAGACGCGCGGGGTCGAGGCGATGCGGAAGTTCGCCACGGCAGCGCCGTTCGGCGTGTAGCGCAGCTCGGGGTCGGCAACGAGGTTGCCGACCATCGTGATGTTGACGTCACCTTGCGCCATGGGTGGTTCCTCCTACTGAATGTGGGGAGTTCTCAGGCGTCCTTGCGCAGGATCTTGGTGCGCAGGATGGACTCGTTGAGTCCAAGCTGACGGTCAAGCTCTGCAGCGGTGGCCGGGGTCGCGTTGAAGTCGACCACGACGTAGATGCCTTCGGACTTCTTCTTGATGTCGTAAGCCATGCGGCGACGGCCCCAGACGTCGACGTTGTCGACGGTGCCGCCGTCCTTCGTGACGACAGAGAGGAACTTCTCCAGCGAGGGCTGGACCGTGCGCTCGTCGAGCTCACCGTCGAGGATGATCATCATTTCGTAATGACGCATGCGGTAACCCACCTCCTTTGGTCTCAAGCGGTCACGGTCTCTCCGTGACAGGAGGGTTGCAGCGTTGCCGCGCCCTCTCGTCGTCGCACGCACCACGATGGCCCATCGAGCCGTCGGGGAGCACGCGCCGGAGCCACAGGTTGTGGATGAGACGGCACGAACCCCACAAGACTACCCGTAGCCGTCACCGGCGACCAATCTCTGTGGATGAACTCAGGCTGACGCGGCGTTCGCGTGCTGCCGAGCCGTGAGGCCGGCGCGGCGGCCGTCGTCGCCGTCCTCGGATGACGCGACGGTCGACGAACGCGTCGCGCGGATCGCCGCGGTGACCAGGTAGACCAGCCCGACCAGTCGCACCAGGGTGAAGAAGCAATACCAGCCGGAGGGCAGCGCCTTCGCCATGTTCGAGGCGCGCGCGATGAACCCCCACACGGTGATGAAGTAGACGAACTCGGCGCCCGCCCAGACGAGGTGGTCGCGCCACGGCAGCGCGCTGAGCGCGATGAGCGGCAGGACCCACAAGCACGCCTGCACTGGCAGGGCACGCGACGTCAGCATCACCGTGACGAGCATGAGCAGCGCGATGGGCGCGAGCGGCAGCCGCTCACGACCCTGAGCGAGAATCGCCCCCAGCGCGATCGCCGCGATCCACCCGAGCACGGCGAGGCCCGTCAGGACGGCAGGTGACAACGTCACGCCCGCGAAGCTGAGGATGTACCAGAGCGAGCCGTACCCGGCGCCCTGCTGGCGCCAGGCGGTGAACGCGGTGAACGGGTCGCCGCCCCACACGGCGATGACGGCGAACATCGCGACGCACGTCGCGCCCGCCCCGACGAAGAGCGCGAGGGCGCCCTTCGTGTGGCCGCGCACGAGCGCGACGACGAGCGCGGCCGCGAGGACGGCGCCGAGCGTCGGACGCGTCAGGAGGGCGCCCGCTAGCGCCACCCCCGCGAGCGGGAAGCGCGAGCGCTCCCAGGCCAGCAGCCCGGCTGCGACGAGGGCCACACCGAGCGCGTCGAACGAGATGAGCGCACTCGTGATGAGCACCGGCGACAACGCGATGTGGGCAGCCACCCAGGGGCTGTCGGGTCGCGACGCGGCACTCGCGCACACGGCGAGGGCGATGAGCAACGCGACGACGGCGGCCCCCCACGCGAACATCCCCTGCTGCAGCCGCAGCTGCGAACCGCCGGGCACGATCGTGCGCACGAGCCAGGTGATGAGTGCCGTCAGCGGGGGCTGGCCCTGCATCGTCGGGTTCGACCACGGCGACGATCCGGCGGGCGCGGCGACGGCGACGGGCAGGTCGGAGTAGCAGGCGCGCCACAAGGATCCGGGCGTCGCCCACCCCGTCGAGACACAGTGGTTCTTCTGCAGCACCCCGAGCGCGACGAAGACCGCGCTCAGCGCACTGAGGACAGCGGCGGCCGGGCGCCACCCGCGTCGCCCGACGACGGCGTGACGCCCCAGCGGCCCACCGACGACGTGACTGGCCTCCGCGGCCACCGGGTCGGTGCGCGTCGGGGCTCGACCCGAGCTCGGAGCGGTCGTCGGGTGCGCAGGCGTGGCCGTGTGCGTCATGGGGTCAGCCTAAGCGGGGGTGCCCGGTCAGCGACTCGCCGAGGCTCCCGGGGATGACCGGCCGCTCGCGGCGGCCGATGACGCCGCCGTCTGCGGCGGGCTCGTTTCACGTGAAACAGCCGCGCTGGAGGAGGCCGGCAGCGTCGCGTCAGGCGCCGTCGACCCGGACAACGCCGGGCCTGGGGCGTCCGTCGCGTCGGGCTGGGTGGGCTGGACGTTCGACTGCGTCGGCTCCGGGTAGGGCTGCGACGCGGCGCTGGAGGGCGCGGCGTACGTCTTCGTCGGGGTCGGTGACGCAGACGTGGACGCCGACTCGGGCTTGTTCTCGTTGTAGTACGAGCGCTTGGGCAGTTGCGTCTTCTTCTGCCCCTCGAGGGCGGCATCCATGAAGTCGACCCACACCTTGCGCGGCAGACCCGCGCCGTAGACGTCGCTCGCCGTCACACCCGGCAGATTCTGCATCGGCTGCGCCGTCTTGCCGTCGGTGCTGTAGTACATGCCGACACTCGTCGTGATCTGGCCAGGCGTGAAGCCGTTGAACCAGAGGTACTTGTTGCCCGAGGCCGTACCTGTCTTCGACGCCATGGCGCGCCCGAGCTCGTCCTGCGCGCCCGCCGCGGTGCCGTAGACACCCGTCTTGCCGAGCGCCCACGTGAGGTCGTCCGCGATCGCCTTGTCGTACACCCGCTTGCCCTTGGTGTCGACGGTGTAGGAGTACTTGCCGTCGAACGACTTCACCGTCGAGATGAGGTGTCGGTCATGGAACACGCCGCCGGAGTTGAGGGTGTTGTACCCCGTCGCCTGGTCGACGACGCGGCTGTCACCCGTGCCGAGGACGTTGAGGATGTTCGTGTCGTTCATCCCCCCGAGCGTCTTCGGCATGCCCGAGGCCTGCGCCGCCTCGAGCGTATTCGCCGGCCCGATCTCCCGGTTGAGCCGGACGAACGCCGTGTTGATCGAGTACGCGAGCATGTTGCTGATCGGCTGCCAACCCCACGACTCGTTCTGGTTGTTCTGCACGTACTTGCCGGCACCGATCGGCAGATAGTTGTTGCCGTTGTACTGGGTGTCGACCGACTTGCCGTGCTGCAGCGCAGCGATCGCGGTGTACAGCTTCATCGATGACGCGGTCTGCAGCATCGCCTGATCTGCGTCCGAGTAGGGCGACTTCACCGGGTCGTAGTCGGCGCCGCCATACATCGCGACGACGCCGCCGTCGTTCGCACGCTCGGCGACGAGGCCGGTGTGCAGCTTGCCGAGCAACGTGTCAGGCGTGTGCTTCTCCACCGCCGTGACGGCCGCGTCCTGCGCGCGCTTGTCGATCGTCGTCGTGATGCGCAGACCACCGCGGTCGATGTCCTCCTGGCTGAGCTTCAGCTTGCGCGACAGTTCGCCGCGGACGGAGGCGATGACGTAGCCCTGCGGCCCGTCCGCGTACTTGATCGGCTGACGCGGATAGAACTTCGGCATGACGGCCTTGTTGCGTTCCTCGGCCGTCAGCCACCCCATCTTGACCATGCCGTTGAGCGTGTACGCCATGCGCTCGTTGGCACGCTGCTCGGAGTTGGGCCCGACGCTCGGATCCATGTTCTCCGGGTTGTTGACGACGGAGGCGAGGAACGCGCCCTCCACAGTCGTCAGCTGGGAGACGTCCTTGTGGAAGTACGACTGCGACGCAGCCTGGATGCCGTACGTCCCGCGCCCGAAGTAGACGTTGTTGAGGTAGGCCTGCAGGATCTCGTCCTTGCTCATCTCCTGGTCGACCTTGAGGCTGATGACGACCTCCTTCACCTTGCGGGTGACCGTCTTGTCCTGCGTCAGGAAGTAGTTCTTCACCCACTGCTGCGTCAGCGTCGAGCCGCCCTGGCTGCCACCGTCACCGGTGAAGTCGTTGATGAAGGCGCGCGCGATGCCCGTCGGGGAGATGCCGCGGTTCGAGTAGAAGCTGCGGTCCTCGGCGGCGATGAACGCGTGTTGCACGTCGATCGGCACCTTGTTCAGCTCGACGGGGTCACGGTTCGTCGTCGTGAAGCGGCCCATCTCCGTCTTGCCGTCGGCGTAGTAGACGACGGAGACCGCCTGCGTCGCCTGGGCGTTGGCCTTGGGGATGTCGATGAACAGGTAGAGGCCGATGAACGTGAGCACGGCCAGCAGCACGAGGCTCGCGAGGGCGAGCAGGGCGGCGCGCACGATGCGGAACGGTAACGAGTGCGCGCTCTTCTTCTTGCTCCCCCGTCGACGCCGCGCCGCGGGACTCGCGCCCTGGGCGCCCCGCGCACCGGCGCCGGGAGGTGGGTGCCTTGGGACTACCGCTGTTCGACGGACGCGACCCGCCCCTCGACGGGGGTCGCTTCGAACCGGAATCGTTGACCACGGACGTGCCTCACTTTCGCGCGACGCACGACGTGCGGCGTCATTCTCATCGATCAGCGTATCGAGTGGGCTCCCGCCGCGTCCTCGTGGTGGCTGTCAATGCCTGTGCGTGAGCCGTGCCCGGAGCGCCAGCGTCGGGGCAACAGGGTGGTGGAAGTGGCGACGTGGGCAGGCCGTCGGGCGCAGTGCGACGTCCTGTCGGCCGCGGGGCGCTGCCGGCAGGTGACGTGCGCGGGCTGCATCTGTTTGGATGCTCTTCATGAGCCGACGGTCTCTGGAACGCGCGATGGCGACGTACACCTCCCGCTATCCCCGCACGCGGCGGCGTACGGACGACATGGTGCGCAAGGTGCGTTCGATCATCGACGACGCCGGCATCAACTATCTGTCGATCACGGGGCGCGCGAAGTCGCCGGCATCGTTCTCGGACAAGGTCGCTCGACGTGCGAGCGAGTTGGGGCACACCGATTTCGATCCGGCGCTCGACATCACCGATCAGGTCGGCGTCCGCATCATCACGTACGTGCACAGCGACATCGAGCCCGTCGCACAGTTGCTCGCGGAGAACTTCACGGTGCTCGAGGATCGCGACATGGGTCGTGAGACGGCGAGCGAGGGACGGTTCGGCTACGCGAGTCGTCACATGCTGATCTCGAACGATCCGTCGGCGACGGCGTACGACGCGGCGCAGTGCATGTCGGTGCAGTTGCGCACAGTGCTGCAGCACGCGTGGGCGGAATTCGAGCACGACGCGCGGTACAAGGGTGACGTGCCGGCGGAGTTCGCGCATGAGCTGGATCGTCGTTTCACGTTGGCGGCGGGGCTCATCGAGCTCGCCGACCGTGAGTTCTCCGTCATTCGCGACACGTTGTCGAGTGGCCTCTCGCAGCAGGGTGAGGGCCGGTTCGAGGACGGGTTGCGCGTCGACGCCCGCGAGCTCGCGTCGTTCCTCGCGGGCCGGTACGAAACATCGGGCTTCGCCCGGCCGGAGGCGTACGTCGAGGCCGCGAACTGGTTGACGGAGCTCGAGGTGACGTCGATCCCGATGCTGGCTGACGAGCTGAAATCCGTCGACTCGGAACGCATCTCACGTTCGATGGGCTACCGTCACCAGCCCGGTGCCGTGCGCCGGCTCGAGGACGACCTCCTCGCGCGTTACCGCGAGCGTTTCGTCGAGCTACCGGCGAACGAAGAACGTCGCGATTCTCTTCGCGGCCGCTTGCAACGGTTGGGCCGTGTCGGAGATTGA
Source organism: Dermacoccus sp. Ellin185 (assembly GCF_000152185.1). Lineage (NCBI taxonomy): Bacteria > Bacillati > Actinomycetota > Actinomycetes > Micrococcales > Dermacoccaceae > Dermacoccus > Dermacoccus sp. Ellin185. The sequence goes on from NZ_AEIQ01000056.1 coordinate 32,465, forward strand.
GCAGGCGTGTGAGCCGAGTGATGCGCACCGAGGCGCTCACCCAGTGAGGGACAAGGGGTGACGCAGCGCCGACGTCCAACCCCGCCACGCTCCATCTCCAGGCTCAGAGACCCGCAGCCCCGACCGCCCGCGACGCGGACTCGGGATGACGAGAGCCGCCCCGGCCGAACACCGAGCGTGCGAGGTGTGCGGTCGAGGCGGCTCTCGTCGTTCCGCCCGAAGGCCTGTCGCACCGAGGCGGCGCGCCGATCCTGGGCGAGCCTGCGAGCTCAGGATCCGCGCCACCCGGAAGACGGGCCGAGGGATCAGGCGAACGTCTTGGCGTCGATGACGAAGCGGTAGCGGACGTCGGAGTTCACGACGCGGTCGTAGGCTTCGTTGATCTGGTCGGCGTTGATGAGTTCGATCTCGGCAGTGACGCCGTGTTCGGCGCAGAAGTCGAGCATTTCCTGCGTCTCGCGGATGCCGCCGATGTTGGAGCCGGTGAGGGACTTGCGGCCGCCGATGAGGTTGCCGGCGTTGACTTCGAGGGCTTCGGTCGGCAGGCCGAGCAGCACCATCGCGCCGTGGGGGCGCAGTGTCGCCATGTAGGCGCGCACGTCGATGTGGGCGGAGACGGTGTTGATGATGACGTCGAACTGGCCCTTGTGCTCCTTGAGCGCGTCGGGGTTCTCCTTCGTCGCGATCCATTCGGTGGCGCCGTACTTGCGGCCGTCCTCTTCCTTGGAGCGCGTCTGGCTGATGACGGTCACCTCGGCGCCCATCGCCTTGGCCAGCTTGACGGCCACGTGGCCGAGACCGCCCATGCCGACGACGGCGACCTTGGAGCCTTCGGTGACACCCCAGGTGCGCAGCGGCGAGTAGGTGGTGATGCCGGCGCACAGCAGTGGCGTGACGGCGGCGGCGTCGAGTTTCTCGGGGATGTGGAGGGCGAACGCCTCGGAGACGACGATGGCCTGCGAGTAACCACCGGCGGTCGGGCGCCCGTCGTGACGGTCGATGCCGTTGTAGGTACCGACGGCGTTCGGGCAGTTGTTCTCCTCGCCCTTCTTGCACCATTCGCACTCACGGCACGAGTCGACAAGGCAACCGACACCGGCACGGTCGCCGACCTTGAACTCGGTGACGTCGGAACCGATCTCGGCGACACGGCCGACGATCTCGTGGCCGGTCACCATGGGGTAGTTGACCTTGCCCCATTCGCCGCGGACGGTGTGGATGTCGGAGTGGCAGATGCCGGCGAATTCGATCTCGATGCGGATGTCGTCGGGGCGCAGGTCGCGGCGCTCGACGGTGCCGGGCTCGAGGGGCTTGTCGGCGGCAACGGCCTGGTAGCAGGCAACAGTCGTAGTCATGCTTCTGACGGTACGCCGACGCGGGGTGAGAAGCATTGTCACGTCGGCGAGCGCCGTCTCACATGGGTTCCGTGAGGTCACGAAGGCGTTCGGCGATCACGCCGACGTCATCGAGGCCCCCGGCAGCGACGTCGAGCATGCATTCGTATCGTTCGTCATCGCTGCCGACGAGATGAGTCCCGTCGAGGGCGAGGAACAGCCAGAGCGCACCGAGTGCGGTCCGCTTGTTGCCGTCGACCAACGCGCGATTCTTGGCCAGGGAATGGACGAGTGCGGCTGCCTTCATCAGGATCCCCGGGTAGACATCCTCCCCGAAGACCACCGCTCGCGGCCGAGCCAGGGCCGATTCCAGCAGACCCCAGTCCTGCTGGCGCGCCGCGCCGACCGCCGGTCAGGGCGCCTGAAACCGCTGAGGTCTGAAACTCCGCAATGCGGGGTTTCAGACCTCAAGTCGTGAGTTGAGGGCCGAAACTCTGCCATGCAGCAATTCGGCCCTCAACTCGACGAGAGCGACGAGGTCGACGACGGACGCTCTCCGTCCAGTGGGTGCAGTGGAACCTCCCAGTAGTCATGGAATACCCCCTAGGGGTATTGGCGTTGCGGCTGACATGAGCGAACACGAACACCATCACGGCTCAGGTCATGACATGTCGTCGATGGCTGCGTCGGCCACGCTGCACTGCCTCACCGGGTGCGCCATCGGCGAGATCGTCGGGCTCATCGCCGCAACGGCCCTGGGATGGGGCAACGGTCTCAGCACGGCCGTCGCGATAGCGCTCGCATTCGTCTTCGGGTACACGCTGTCAGCGACACCGCTGCTGCGCGCAGGCATCCCCGCCAAGCAGGCGCTCCTGCTCGTCCTCGCAGCGGACACCGTCTCGATCGCCACGATGGAGCTCGTCGACAACCTCGTCATGTGGCTCGTACCGGGCGCGATGGACGCACGGTTGATGGACCTGCTGTTCTGGGTCTCGATGGCGGTGGCTCTCGTCGCGGCCTATGTCGCCGCCTACCCGGTGAACAAGCACTTGCTGCGCCAGGGCAGAGGGCACGCGATCACTCACCACGCCAGCGGTGCAGCGATGGACAACAAGCCCCTGGCGTACGCCATCACCGCGTTCCTCCTCGGCGGCGCCGTGGCATCGCTCGGCACACTGCTGTGAACCCACGCCGCTCTGACAGAACTCAGAGGGACGTCCGCTATGTTCGTCGAACACGCCCCCGAAGCGAAAGGCCGCACCTCATGAACCGTCGAAATCTGGCCGCCACTGCGGCCGCCGCCGTGGCATTGGGCGCCGGCACCGCATGTTCCTCCGGCAGCGACCATTCCTCGCACTCAGGCATGCCGACGTCGGCCGCGGCCACGTCGACGTCGGCCTCCTCCGGCCATGGTCACATGCACGAGATGGACGGCGGCCCGGCCCCGGCGGACATGACCCCGGCGAAGAACCCGAGATTCCCGGTGGGCAGCAGGGTCACGCTGACGACCGATCACATGGACGGCATGAAAAATGCCCCCGCGACCGTCGTCGGGGCCTACCGCACCGCCACATATGCGGTGAACTACCAGCCCACCACCGGCGGTGCGATGGTCAAGAACCACAAGTGGGTCGTGCAGCAAGAGCTGAAGAGCGCCGGCACAAAACACCTCGCCGACGGGGAAGCCGTCACCATCACAGCTGACCACATGGACGGCATGCAGGGCGCCGAGGGCACCATCGCGTCGTCCACCACTCAGACGGTGTACATGGTCGACTACACGGCCGACGGAATGACGATGAAGAACCACAAGTGGGTGGTGGAGGACGAGATGAAGTCTCGTTGAGGTCGCACCGATCGTTGCGCCGGCCCGGCTGCGCCCTCGCGTGAACGCACAACTCGTCGCGTGCAGGGTCGCGACGCCCAGCGACGTTCCGACGAGCGTGACGAGCAACGCGCCGGGCCCTTTCGACCGGCCGACGCGGGGTGTCGCGCGGCCGGGTGCGTGCGCAGACTACCCACCCGTGGGGTCTGAAACTCCGCAATGCAGAGTTTTAGACCCCAAGCCATGAGTTGAGGGCCGAAACCCTGCAGTGCAGAGTTTCGGCCCTCAACTCGTCAACCCGTTCAGGTCGCCGGACGGCGCGACATCGATGCCGACTCAGCGCTCTTCCTCTTCTGAGCGCTTCCTCAACGCTCACTTCGGCAGGATCCTCGCTTCGCTGCGGTCCTACCTCCGCTCGCTTGATCGTCAGCGCTCTTCATCACCGCGGATGAAGGCCTCCAACATCTCGCGGCCCACGGTGTCCTCGCGCTGCTCGGGCGGGCTCTTCATGAGGTAGCTCGACGCCGACAGCAGCGGGCCGCCGACACCACGGTCCTTGGCGATCTTCGCGGCGCGGATGGCGTCGATGATGATGCCGGCCGAGTTCGGCGAGTCCCACACCTCGAGCTTGTACTCCAGGTTGAGCGGCACGTCACCGAACGCGCGGCCCTCGAGGCGCACGTACGCCCACTTGCGGTCGTCGAGCCACGCGACATAGTCGGACGGGCCGATGTGCACGTTCTTGTCGTCGATCTTGCCGGCGAGCGAACCGGAGAGGTTCGACGTCACGGCCTGCGTCTTCGATACCTTCTTCGACTCGAGGCGCTCACGCTCGAGCATGTTCTTGAAGTCCATGTTGCCGCCGACGTTGAGCTGGTACGTGCGATCCAGCGCGACACCGCGGTCCTCGAACAGCTTCGCCATGACGCGGTGCGTGATCGTCGCGCCGACCTGGCTCTTGATGTCGTCACCGATGATCGGCACGCCCGCGTCCTCGAACTTCTTCGCCCACTCCGGGTCGGACGCGATGAAGACGGGCAGCGCGTTGACGAACGCGACACCCGCGTCGATCGCGCACTGGGCGTAGAACTTGTCGGCGCTCTCCGAACCGACGGGCAGGTAGCTGACGAGGACGTCGACCTGCGCGTCCTTGAGCGCCTGCACGACGTCGACGGGCTCCGCGTCCGACTCGTCGATCGTCATGGCGTAGTACTTGCCGACACCGTCGAGGGTGTGGCCGCGCTGCACGATGACGCCCGTCGGCGGCACGTCCGCGATCTTGATCGTGTTGTTCTCGGAGTTGTTGATCGCCTCCGACAGGTCGAACCCGACCTTCTTCGCGTCGACGTCGAACGCCGCGACGAACTCGACGTCACCGACGTGGTAGTCGCCGAACGTGACGTGCATGAGACCCGGCACGTGCGCGTCAGCGGACGCGTTCTTGTAGTACTCGACACCCTGCACGAGCGAACTCGCGCAGTTGCCGACGCCGACGATGGCGACGCGAATATTTCCCATGGAACTCACTCCGTTGTGGACGAGCCTTCGGTCCCGACGGACGACGCGAGCGCCGCCCGAATCGTCAGGTCTCGGAGGCGAGGGGGCGCGGATCGGCAGCAGCCTTCCGCTCGATCTCGATGAGTTCGTTCACCCAACGCACCTCACGCTCCGTCGATTCGATGTCATGACGGAACAGCTCCGCAATGTACGAATCGCGTGTGCTGCGGCTGTCCATCGCCTGCTCGCGGGAGCGCTCGAGACGCTCCTGCAACCGCAGACGTCGCCCCTCGAGGATGCGCAGGCGCACCTCCGCGCTCGCGCGCGAGAAGAAGGCGAAGTGCACGTCGAAGTTCTCGTCGTCCCACGATGTCGGGCCGGAGCGCGACAACTGATCCGCGAAATGATCCCGACCCTCGTCGGTGATCTCGTACGTGATGCGCGGGCGCCGACCGCCGGGAGCGAACGACGCACTCTCGGAGATGAGGCCCTTGCGGGACAGCTTCGCGAGACACGGATACAGCGACCCGTAGCTCACGACACGAAACGCACCGAGCACACCGGTGAGCCGCTTGCGCAACTCGTACCCGTGCAGGGGCGCCTCATGCAGCAGACCGAGGACGGCGAACTCGAGCACCGTGCCACGACGTGACATGCCACTCTCCTTCGCCTGGAAACAGTCTGCGTCGCACCGCGCGACACGAATGTCCAGTTTTTCAAACGGACGCGCCACACGGAAATGACGAGCGGGTGAACGCTCAGAGACATTCCTAACAGATGTATCGAGTCGAGATATCGAAACGCGGCAAACTTCTTCGGAATGGGTGTGGGATGACGAGAGGCCAGCGCCACTCGTCGGCACAGCGCCACGCCGGAGGATCTGTGCGCCACGCCGACTGACCGAAGTAGGTCCCCGGGCCGCAAGGACGCCCTGGCGTGAGCCTTGCGCGCGACCCTTTGCCGCCCGTGAGGGCGCGCGTCAGGCCAGCGCGAGGGCGACGAGGGCGCCGGCGATCATGAACGGGCCGAACGGCATGCGCGCCTGCCGTCCCCTGCCGCGCGCGAGCAGCACGACGCCCCATGCACCGCCGAGCAGGAACGCCCCGAACGCGCCGGTGAGCCACACGTTCCACCCTGCCCAGGCGAGCAGCGCGCCGAGCGTCGGGGCAAGTTTCACGTCGCCGAGCCCCATGCCGGAGCCGCCGCCGAGCAACGCGAGAGCGAGGTAGCACGCGCCCAGCGCGACGGCACCAGCGATGGCGCGGCGGGCGGCGTCAGCGTCGAAGACCGTCGTGCCGGAGCGGTGTGCGTCGACAAAACCCGCCAGCACGAGACCGCCCGCGACGACGCCCGCCGCGCGCAGCGTCAGCGCGTTGGGCAGGCGATGGACGTCGAGATCGATGACGGCGAGCCTGACGAGGGTGGGCGCGACAAGTGCGAGCGTCAGCACGAGGCCGGGCCGCGTACCCCACCACACCTGCATCGCCGCACCCATGAGCACGACGGCGAGCGTCGACGCTGCCAGCCACACGATGTCGAGGCGTGCGAGCGCCGGCGCGCGGTAGGTGACGCCCTGACGATGGCCTGCGGCGACGACCTCGCGCGCACCGAGCGTCAACGCACCGAGGAGGAAGAGCGTGACGCCGGTCAAGGGCAGGAGCATGCGTCGATCATGTCAGCGCAACAGGCATCGGACGCCGTTGCCGATCGAGCAGTTTTCGCGCCAGGCACGAGACCGTCGACGTGACTGGCCGGGTCGGCCCTGCGAAACGAGCGCGCGTCACCCCACCGCCGCGAGCAGCCGCGCACACACCTCGCGGCCACCGAGGACGCCGGACGCCGTCGTCACCTGCAGGCCCGGGCACGTCCAGTCGAGATCGTCGAGCTCCCCGTGGCGCGGACGGACGGGGGCGTCGACGGACGTCAACAGGTCCGTGTCGAGCAGCGAATCGCCCGCCGCGGCCGTGAACGTCGAACCCGTGCGACGCCGCACCTCCGCCAGGCCTCGCGACTTGCGCAGCGGCCGCGGCACGACGTACAGCTTGCGGCCCTGAAGCGACACCTCCCAGCCGCGCTCACCCGCCCACCCCGTCAGGTCGCGCACCACCGACGCCGGCAACTCGGCGCGCTCCACGACGAGGTAGGCGAACATGCCCTCGGCGTCGCGCAGCTTGCGCAGCCACCCCGGATCGGCGATCGCCTCGAGGTGCTCGCGGATCCCGGCGAGAGGCGCGCACGAGCCGTCGAGCTCGTCGAGGACGGCACAGTGGTAGTCCTCGTCGCTGACGCCGTCGACGAGCAGGAACCCACCGTTCGTCGTGACGGCGTACTGCGGGTCGATCGGCAGCCGGATGCGCTCGTACTGCGCGCGCGTTCGCGTCGTCGACGGCACGAAGGTCGCCACGCGATGCATCTCCTGCACGAGTGCGACGGCATCGACCGTGAGATATGACAGGGGCAGTTTCTCGTAAACCTCCGCCACGAGCAGGACGGGTGCGTCGGCGTCAGCGCCGGCGAGTGCGAGCGCCTTCGCGGAGTAGACGAGCGTCCGGTCGAGGTCGCACGCGACGATGGCTTCCCCGCCTGAGGGCCGGGGCGGCGCGGCGTCCGCGTAGGACGCGACGAGGGCGCGCAGCTCGTCCGTCATCGGCATCGAGACGGGATGCGTCGTCATGCTCGCTCCTTCGGGTCGCGTGTGGCCGAGGTGCCGTCATCGCCGGTCGCCCCGCGGGTGAAGCGCGGGTGGATGAGGCCGACGCAGCTGTAGTCGAGGCCGGGATACTCCTCGACCGGCACGCCACGCGCCGCGGCGAGCGCCTCGATGTGGCGCAGATCCTCGCCAGCGCCGGGCGCGACGAGGATCTTCCAGGGCACCCGGCGCAGCAACACGCGGGTCGTCTCGCCGACGCCCGGTTTGACGAGGTTGACGCTGCCGATGCCGAACTCCTCGGCGAGCGTCTCGACGGTGGCCCACCCCGTCCACCGGGGTGGCTCCGCCGCGCATCGCGCCTGCGCCTCGGCGCGGATGTCGGCGGCGTCCGCGGCCGGCGGGAATGCTCCCGTGACGGCGTCGACGAAGAATCCCGACACGTCGTGCGGCGCGAGTTCGGCGTAGAACTTGGCTCCATGGAACTGGCCGGGCCCGATCAGAGCGTCGTTGAGCACGGTGCGTGACACGAGACCGGAGACGGTCGAGTTGAGGCAGGCGGAGGGGATGAGGAAGTCATCACGCGTGCCCCACATCGTCGTGCACGACCCGGTGTCGGCGAGCACGGCGAGCGTCGGATCCAACTGCACCCCCGTGGCTTGCTCGTACTCTTCGAGCGCCGCGACGAGTTCGCGGCTGATCGCGCCCTTGCCCGTCCAACCGTCGACGAACAGCACCGAAGACGCATCGTGCCGCGCCACGATGTGATCGAGCGCCACCGTGTCGATGCCGCGCCCGCGCACGATCGAGACGGCATAGTGCGGCACGTCGAGCCCGCGCGCCTGACGAGCCCAACGCTTCATGAGCACCCCCACGGGAGTGCCGGCGCGGGCGAGGGAGACGAGGACGAGGTCATCGCCGCGCTCTGCGAGCGCCAGCTCGGTGACGGCGGCGACCGCAGCAGCCACCCGGGCCCTCGACATCTCCAGCGCGTCGCGGAACAGCTGTCCGTAGGCCGCGTCCGGTTGGTACTCGACGGGCAGGCTCTCGGCATGATGCGCGCCGCCGGACTGGATGGCTTCCTCGCGTTCCTCGGTCGGCGCCTCGAGCGTGACGCCGGACAGATCTTCGAGCAGCCACGTCACCTCCTCGGGCGCGTACGAACCAAACGTCGGGCCGACGAGTTCGCGTTCCGGGGCCGTCGCCGGCTCGGGCAGCCGCGCGACGACGACGCGGTCCGTACAGGCCGCGAGCGCCTCGATGACGCCATCCGGGGCGTGCAGCTGCGGCGTCAGGCTCGGCGGGTCGACGCACAGGACGATCGTCCGCCACGGTGTTTCACGTGAAACGTTGTACGTGAAACGCGGGCCGTCACCGTCGGCCGGGTCATCGAAGGCCGGGAACGTCAGCGCGTTGCGGATGGCATAACCGGGGTCGTCGACGGCGAGTACGGGCGAGCGGGTGGTCGTCGAGAACCGCGTGGCGACACCGCGTTCGCGCAGCGCGCATGCCAGACGCAGCGGCGCGTCCATCAGCTCTTCGGCGCCGAGGACGAGCACCTCACCGTTGCCGTAGGGCAGAGCCTGTGCGACGACGTTCGCCGCCTCCGGAAGCGTCGCGGTCAGGGGGGCGAGCTGCGCAGGCGTCACCCCATGACGCCCCGTCAACGGGGTGCGGGGCGGCCACGGCACGTCGACCTCGGTGATGGTTCCCCGGGCAGCATTCGGTGCGGCCGTCGAGACATTGGCGCTCCCCGATGCCCACGCAGCCTTCGATTCGGGCCCCTGCTCTGCGCCGGCATCTCTCAGGACGCTCGCGCGCGACTCCACCTGCTCGACGAGCCGCTGCCCGCGCTCGAGCACGTCGCTCGGCAGGTCGAGGTGACCGGCCGCGAGCGAGACGACGTCGATCTGCACGCCGAGCTCAGCGGCGCGGGTGGCCATCGCCGCGCGGTCCTTCGCGTTGCGCATGTCGACGAGCGTCGCGACGACGTAACGCTCGCGCGGCAGGCTCTCGTGCAGCGCGGCGATGGTGTTGAGCACCGTGCGGCCCGTCGACAGTTCGTCGTCGACGAGGACGAGCGGCACGACGCGCCCAGCAGAACGCCGCGCGAAGAAGCCGTCGTCCGAAGGCAGGACGAGGTGGCTGGTGGCGTGTGAGTGCTCCTCCTCGAAGGCGCCGACGGGCGTGAACCCGGCGACGGGGCGTCGCGTCGAGTGGATCGCCGGCGCCCGCAGCGCATCCGCGACGCACTGGCCGAGCGCCGTCGCCGTCTCGGCGAACCCCATGACGACGCATGCAGGTGAGTGCTGCAGATCGACGAACGAGTCGACGGCGCAAGTGAATTCATCGACCACCCGCGCGTCGTCAGGAGCCCGGAGAGCCTCGTGCAGCGCCTGTCCTACGCGTGCGAGAGCACCATCGACGACGCCATGGCCCTGCGCACCTGAGTCGTCGCTTCCCGCGTCACTGCTACCAACCGCCGCTCCTGCGTCGAGAACCCGACGCACCAGCTCGCCGAGCACCCGGCCACTGCCGCGCACGATCTGCGGGTCGACGGGCACGTGCTTGCCGAGGACGTTCGAGACGAGCAAGTGTGCGCGACGAGGGTTGCGTCGCACCGCGAGCCCGACGAGGTCGTGCAGATCGAGCCCCGGCAGCGCCTGCGTCGTGCGCAGGTCGGCACCGAGGCGTTCGGCGACCCACTCGCCCGGCCACGTCGTCGTCATGGGGTGCTCCTTCGTCATGCCTGCTCACCGGCTGGGTTGCCCGCGCCACGACCCGAGAGGGCCTCGACGTGCGCGAGGAGGAAGTCGACCATGCCCAGGCCGGGCCGCGCGACACCGAACAGTTCGGCGCGCGTCATCGTGCGCTCCGCCCACCCCCGATGCGGGCCGGCTTCGTTCATCTTGTTGCCGGCGCTGGAGGCCTGCACCCCACCACCGCTCGCATGCTTGGCGAGGATGTCGACGGCGTCGGCGTGCTCCTCGCTGGAGACGACGCTCAGCGCGTGCACGATGCCGACGTGCTGGGGGTGGATGATCGTCTTGCCCGTGAGCCCGTTCGCCCGATCCAGTGCGAGTTCGCGTACGAGGCCGTCGAGGTTCTCCTCGAGCAACTCCTCACGGATGTCGTCGTGCTCGAGCGCACGGAACGGGGTCTCGCGCAGCATCGGTTTGAACAGGCGGCGCGAGTTGGCGAAGCACTCCCAGACGGGCCCGGAGATCGGAAAGCCGGTGCCGTCGGTGCGGCCGAACACGTTGACGATGTCGTACACCACGTCCGCGACGGGCCCGATGTTGTAGATCGTCAGCTCGCGCGGGCGACGCAGCCCGAGCGCGGCGCCCAGGTCGGTACCACCGATGCGCACGCAGGCGACGACGTCGCGATGGGGTGCGAGCACCGTCGAGACAGCCGACAGCAGGCCGCCGCGCGTCTCCCGATGAAGCAGGCCGGGCGTCTCGACGACGGGCATCGCGAGCAGGCGATACCCCGCGAGCGCGCTCGCCTCCGCGAGAGCGTCGAAGTAGGCCGGCGCGTTCGCGCCTGTGAACTTGGGCATGACGAAACCCGCCAACACCGCTGAACTCCAGGTTGATTCGCCGCCTGGCCCCTCGTTCACGAGGGTGGCGAGGTCGCGCAACTGCTGCGGCGTGCGCACCCGGACGAAGATCAGCGGCAGCGCCGCGGCGACGTCGTCAGACGTCGGAAACCGCGCCGCGAGCGCCGCGAGGTGTATGACGATGTTGGCCTGCGCCGCCGGCACCTCGCTCTCGGAGATCGAATCCTCGAGGCACCACACGGTGCTAACGAGACCACGCGCGTGATGCGTGACGACGTCATCGGCGAGCTGCGGGCGCGTACCGGGCATGTAGAGGCACGCCCCGAGGCCTGAACCGACGTGCTGCGCGTCATCACGCGCCGAGAAAGAATGAGGCGGGCTCGCGAAGATGGCCTCGCGGGTCGATTCGTCGAGATGGGAATAGTGCTGCACCGCATGCCCTCCCTGATGTCGGTGTGCCTGCGCCCAAGTCTGCCCCGTCGACGCCCGTCATCCGCCAACGGGACGCCACGGCATGTGAGGATCGAGGCATGACCCAGCTCACCAAGGGCGCCAACGTCGCCGTCCCCAGCGATGCCGTCAACATCGTCGTCACCTGGACGGCGGCACCCCAGGCGCCGACCGTCGACCTGTCCACCCTGCTCGTCACCGCCACCGGCAAGGTCCGTGACGACTCGGACTTCGTGTTCTACAACGCCCCGCAGCACGCGTCGGGCGCCGTGCGTCTCGGCCCCTCCTCGCCCGGGTCCGCGTCTGTCGAAGCGCATCTCACGGGCGTCGAGGGCGTCGTCGAACGCATCGTCGTCGTCCTCAGCGCTGACGGCGGCCCGTTCTCGCAGGTGCCCGGCCTCACCGTGCGCGTCGACGATGCGACGAGCGGCCAGGTCGTCGCCCAGTTCGGCGACATGGGCGCGACGAGCGAGACCGCCCTCGTCGCAGGCGAACTGTACCGACGCGCCGGCGCCTGGAAGTTCCGCGCCGTCGGCCAGGGCTGGGATTCCGGCCTCGCCGGCCTCGCCACCGACTTCGGCATCAGCGTCGACGACGCCCCCGAACAGCCCTCGTCGTCAACGGCGCCGGCTGCCACCCCTGCGTCGGCTCCTGCCCCGGCACCGGCGCTCCGGCCTGCCGAGCCCTCGCAGGGCGAGCAGCCAGGCAGCGACACGAGCCAGCCGTACGCGGCGCCGGTGTCCCCGACGCCCGCGCCGCTACAGCCTCCACAGCAGCCGTCGGCACCGCAGCAGGCCCCCCTGCAGCCGCCCCACCAGCCCCAAGCTCCGCTTCAGGCCCCGCTTCCGCACCAGGCGCCGCTGCAGCCGCCCCACCAGCCCCAGGCCCCGCAGTACGAACCCCTGCAGCCTCCGCACCACCAGCAGGCTCCGCAGCAGGTGCCCTCGCCGCAGATGGCACCGCCTCCTCAGATGGCGCCGCCTCAGATGCCCCTGGCCGCGCCGGCCACTCAGGCCGCGCCGTCGGTCGTCAACCTCGACAAGGGCCATGTGAGCCTGCGCAAGGGTGATCGCGTCAGCCTGACGAAGACGGGCGCGCCGCCGATGAGCCGCGTGTTCATGGGGCTCGGATGGGATCCGGCGAAGCGAGGCCGCAACATCGACCTCGACGCGTCCGTCATCGCCTTCGACGCGCGCGGGCGCGAGCTGGAGATCGTCTGGTTCATGCACAAGAAGGAGTTCGGCGGCGCCATCGTGCACCTCGGCGACAACCTCACCGGCCAGGGTGACGGTGACGACGAGATCATCACCCTCGACCTGACGGCCATCCCGCCGGCCGTCGCGCACCTCGTGTTCACGATCAACAGCTATTCGGGGCAGAAGTTCACCGATGTGCGCAACGCGTACGCCCGTCTCGTCGATGCGCAGTCGGGTGCCGAACTCGTGCGGTTCTCGCTCAGCGAGTCGGATCGCGCGACGGGTGTCGTCATCGCAGCGCTGAGCCGCACTCCGCAGGGCACGTGGGACATGCGCGCCATCGGCCAGTTCGCCAACGGCCGCACCGTGAAGAAGCTCGTCAAGCCGGCCGCGCAGATGCTCGGGCTGTGACGACACACGTGTGAGGGGTGAGGGCCCGAAAGCCCTCACCCCTCACACGTCGCAGGAACTGCTCAGCCGACGTTGACGCCGAAGTCGCGCGCGATGCCCGCGAGACCGTCGGCGTAGCCCTGACCGACGGCGCGGAACCTTCCACTCGCCGTTGTTGCGGTAGACCTCGCCGAAGATCATCGCCGTCTCGGTCGAGGCATCTTCCGTCAGGTCATAGCGCGCGAGCTCGGCGCCGTCAGCACGGTTGACGACGCGGGATGAACGCGTTCGCCACCTGCCCGAAGCTCTGCCCGCGCTGCGGCGCCTCGTAGATCGACACCGCGACGACGACGCGCTCGACGTTCTGCGAGAGCGTCGACAGGTCGACGTTGATCGACTCGTCGTCGCCCTCACCCTCACCGGTGAGGTTGTCACCGGTGTGCTCGACGGCGCCGTCAGGGCTGCGGAGGTTGTTGAAGAAGACGAAGTGCTGGTCGTCGATGACGCGGCCGTCAGCACCGAGCAGCAGCGCCGAGGCGTCGAGGTCGAAGTCGGCGCCGGTCGTGGTGCGCACGTCCCAGCCGAGGCCGACCGTGATGGCCTGCAGGGACGGGGCCATCTTCGTCAGGGAGACATTGCCACCCTTGGAGAGCGAAACACCCATGAGATTTCTCCTCGTTCGATGTGAGTCGTACGGATCGTGCGTCGAGATCGAGCCGGACGCGACGCGTCAGCCGACGTTGACGCCGAAGTCGCGCGCGATGCCCGCAAGGCCGTTCGAGTACCCCTGGCCGACGGCGCGGAACTTCCACTCGCCGTTGTTGCGGTAGACCTCGCCGAAGATCATCGCCGTCTCGGTCGAGGCGTCCTCCGTCAGGTCGTAGCGCGCGAGCTCCGAGCCGCCGGCCGCGTTCATCACACGCATGAACGCGTTGCGCACCTGCCCGAAGGTCTGCTGGCGCGTCTCCGCATCGTAGATCGACACCGCGACGACGACCCGGTCAGCCTGCGGCGGCAGGCCCGACAGGCCGATCTTGATCTGCTCGTCGTCGCCCTCGCCCTCACCGGTGAGGTTGTCACCGGTGTGCTGGACGGTGCCGTCCGGGCTCGCGAGGTTGCCGTAGAAGACGAAGAAACCGTCGTCGATGACCTTGCCCGACGCGTCGACGACGATCGCCGAACCGTCGAGGTCGAATTCCGTGCCCGTCGTCGTCCGCGCGTCCCATCCGAGACCCACGACGACGTCAGTGAGACCGGCGGGCCCGGCCTCCTTGGTGAGTGAGACGTTTCCGCCCTTGGCGAGGCTGACAGCCATGACTGCTCCTTGATCACCTGATGCTCCGGTGGCCGTGACCAGCGTGACGCAGGTCTCGGCCCTTGCTCGTGACACTACCAACGCACGAGACGCTGCGAAGGTTGCAGCAGTACGCTCTGTGCGAACACTCGAACGCACCGACGAAGCCAGGGGAGGCCGTGACGATGGGCTTTTTCGATCGGCTCGGCGAGCGCGCAGCGTCTTCAGCAGCCCCAGCGGCCCCATCCGCCCCCGAGCCCGGCTCGGTGGAGGCGATCGCCGCCGGCAACGTCACGCTGCTGCAGTTCCTGCGCCGCGAATCCGGCCGGATCCCCAACCGCGCCTACATCCTCGCGCGCACCATCGCCCAGCACCTCGACGACGTCGTCGCGGACCCGTCGGCTCACCTGCTCGACGTCGGCTCCCGCATCACCCTCGAACGCATGGCGACGACCCACCTGCCCGACACGATCAACGCCTACCTCGCAGCCCGCACCATGCCCGACGCCGACGAACTCCTCGTCGAACAGCTCGCGACGCTCGAGGTCGCCGCGTCCAAGGCCGCCGCGCGCTCCATCGAAGCGGCGCGCGACGCGTTCCTCATCCAGGGCAGCTTCCTCGAGGACAAGTACGGTTCGTTCCATGTCTGATCTCGTCCCCGGCGCCAACGTCTCACTACGCGAGGTCCCCGGCCTGCGCCTGCTGCGCATCAGCCTCGAATGGGACGCCGGACGCGAGAACGTCCTCGACGAACGCCTCGGCGTCGCCGCGCTCCCCCTCGTCGACGAAAAACTGCCCGGACGCAGCCACGTCGTGTTCGGCAACCAACCCACCTCACCCGAGCAGTCGACCCGCCTCGGCGCCTCGAACGGCGTCGTCGAGATCGACCTCGACGCCGTCCCCGCCGACGTCGGGCGCGTCGCCGTCATCGTCTTCATCCACCCGCGCCCCGGCGCCGCGCGCCGCTCCCTGTCGCAGCTGCGCTCGCTGCGCGCCGTCGTCACCGACGCGGAGAAGGGCACGCCCATCACCCGCTCCGTCGACCTCGCCAAGAGCGCCGGCAACGTCACCGCGCTCATCGCCGTCGAGGTGTACCGCCGCGGCAGTGAGTGGAAGGTCAAGGTCAACGGCCAGGGCTTCGACGGAGGACTCGACGCGGGCCTCGCGCAGTTCGGCCTGCCGGCATGAGTGACGGCTTCCTGCGTCCGCCCTCGTCGGGCGGCCCGGGCACGCCGGACGGCCCGACGCTCGCGCCGCCCGGGACCTCCGCGCCCCCATCGACCCCGGGCCCATCGACCCCGGGCCCGGCTTCCGCGGCGGGGCAGGCGCAGCCCGCCGCCTCGCCGAGCGCGTCCTCGCCGACGACGAGTGGCCCGCGTCCTTGGCTGTGGGTCCACACCGCGCGACCCAACCCTCTCGAGGCGCCGTCCGCGACGCCGGTGAGCACTGCGGCAACACCGGCCACGACGGGCACCCCTGCCGTCACCCCGCCGGCGGCGGGCCACCGTTCCACGTCGGCCGGCACCCCGCCCGGGCCTGCCAGCGCCTCCCGCACGCCGGCGTCGTTCCCGCCCGCGCGCGCGTGCCACGACGCACCTCGCGGCCTCGAGATGACAGGCGGGACGACGACGCAGCTCGACGGCGCGATCACCCTCGACCGTCTCGCCTCGGGTTACGGCGCCCTGACGATCTCGTGGTCGCTCACCGGTGAGGGCCGCGACCTTCTTGCGCTCGTCGACGGCTCCACCGTCGACCCGCGCGGCGACGAGTTCGTCATCGATCTGCTCCCCGGCCTCGATCGCGTGCTCATCTGCACGGGCACCGCGCGCGGCGTCGAGCTGCCCGAGTCGAGCATCATCGTGGCGAACGGTTCGACGCGCGTCGAGTGCCGCCTGCCCGCAGGCACGAGTTACGGCGTCTGGCCCCGCCTCAGCCTCGTCGGGGTCGACGAGTTCGTCGTCCTGCTCGACGAGCACGACCCCAGCTCCGGCGACCTCGGGCCCGTGGCCGCTGCCTACGGCCACGATGCGGCGACGTTCGTGCGCGCGGGACGCTGACGGCCACCCGTCCCCATCAGGACGAGTGGCCGCGCGCTGTTCGTGAGGGCTCAGCCGCCCAGGTGCTCGACCTGACCGCCGGCCGCCTCGATGCGCTTGTTGCGCACCAGAGAGCTGAGGTAGGCAGCGCCGATGAAGCCGACACCGATGAGCCCGGTGACGACCTCCGGCACCTCGTGCTTGATGCTGATGAGCAGGATCGCGGCCAGCGCTCCGATGGCCCACATCGCGCCGTGCTCGAGGTAGGCGTAATCGTCGAGCGTGCCCTGACGCACGAGGTACACCGTCAGCGACCGGATCCACATCGCCCCGACGCCGAGGCCGAGCGCGATGATGAAGATGTCCTGGCTGATGGCGAACGCGCCGATGACACCGTCGAACGAGAACGACGCGTCGAGCACCTCGAGGTACATGAACAGGAAGAACGCCGCCTTGCCCGCCGTGGTGCCGACACCCTTCGACGCGGGTGCCTGCGCCGCAGTGTCGCCGGCCTTCGTGGCGACGCTGCGCTCAGCGTCGTCATCGCCTGCCGCAGCGTCGTCGTCATCCTCGCCCTGGCTCTCGAACAGGTCACCGAGACCGCCGACGAGCAGGTACGTCATGAGGCCGAGGATGCCGGAGAACAGGACGGTGCCGGGCTCCTTCGCGAGCGTCTGCGACACGACGGCGAGCACGAGCAGCGCGACGACGACGGAGAGCTGATCGAGCTTGCCGATCTTGGCGAGGGGACGCTCGATGGGGCGCAGCCACTGCAGGTCGCGCTTCTCGAAGACGAAGTCGAGGAACAGCATCAGCAGGAACATGCCGCCGAACGCGGCGATGCTCGGGTGCGCATCGTGGAGCATGTGCGCGTATGTGCCGGGGGTCTCCTGGTCGCCGCCCTTGATGGCCAGGTCGATGGCCTCCATCGGCCCGACGTGACCCGTCAGGCACACGATGAGCAGGGGGAAGACCAGGCGCATGCCGAAGACGGCGATGAGGATGCCGACCGTCAGGAAGATTTTCTGCCAGAAGGCGTTCATCCGTTTGAGGATGGTCGCGTTGACGACGGCATTGTCGAAGCTCAGGGAGACCTCGAGCACGATGAGGATGGCGACGATGGCGAGGCCGGAGGGCCCACCGATCAGGAAGCCGCCGACCAGGCCGGCGATCGTGATGGCGGCGGACCATCCGAACGTCTTGAGGAGCATGAGGATCCGTTTCCGAAGGGGACGCGCCCGGCGACATCGGCACGGGCTGCGGGGTCATCGCTCAGCCTAGCCGCGCAGCGACGGGGAACGTCCGCGGCACGACGGAGCACCACCGTGTTTCACGTGAAACTTGGCGCCGCAGAGCCGGACGGGGAACGTTCCCCGGGCCTCAGCGCGTTGTCACCGGCGTGGACTAGGCTCGACGCAACCGAGATGTCTTGGCCGCGTGACCAAGGAGGAGCACGATGACGAACCCTGAACCCCAGCCCATGCTCGCCCCGCCGAAACCGGTCGACGTGGTCGAGCCCGAGAAGGCTGCGGCGATGGTGCCGATCGACGAGCAGCACAAGCAGCTCGCCGTCACGGAGGCGACGCAGACCGTCGCGAGGTTCGAGGAGATCGACCCCAACGACCCGGCGTTCCGCGCGCGGCTCAAGGAGATCACCAACATGGGCCGCGAGGAGTCCATGAAGGCTGCGCAGGTGAGCAACTCGATCCTGCAGCGCCCCTCCCTCGCCGGCAAGGACAGCGCCCAGAACAAGGTCGGCAACACCCTCGCCGAGCTGCGTCAGACGGTCACCGACCTCGACCCGCACCGCGCCGACCTCAAGGGTGCGAAGAAGCTGCTCAAGTGGATGCCGGGCGGCGACAAGGTCGACCGCTACTTCATGAAGTACCAGTCGAGCCAGACCCACCTCAACGCCATCATCGCCGCGCTCGAATCGGGCCAGGACGACCTGCGCAAGGACAACGCCGGCATCCAGCTCGAGCAGACGCGCCTGTGGGAGTCGCTCATCCGCCTGCGCGACCTCGACGAGAAGATGACGCAGCTCGACGCCGCCATCGAGCAGCGCGTCGCCGAGCTCGGCGCCCGCGGTGAGACGGAGAAGGCCGACGCGATGAAGTCGCAGGTGCTCTTCACCGTCCGTCAGCGCCGTCAGGACCTCGCGACGGAGATCGCCGTCGCCACGCAGGGCTACATGTCGCTCGGGCTCGTCCTGCAGAACAACGACCAGCTCATCACGGCCGTCGACCGTGCCAAGTCGACGACAGTCGCCGCGCTCTACACGGCCGTCATCGTCTCCGAGGCGCTGGCGCGTCAGAAGCTCGTGCTCGACCAGATCAACGCCCTGCGCTCGACCACGTCGAACATGATCGAGTCGACGTCGCAGCAGCTGCGTCAGCAGGGCGCCGAGATCAACGCGAAGTCGACCGAGTCGCTCGTCGAGGTGCAGAAGCTCGAGAACGCGTTCACCAACGTCTTCGCGACGATGGACGCGATCGACTCCTACCGCAGCGCCGCGACGGACTCGATGGCCGCGACCATCACGTCCCTGCAGACGCAGATCAAGCGTGCCGAGCCGTACATGGAGCGCGCCCGCAAGCAGCAGCTCGAGAGCAACGAGAACATGCGCGGCCAGCTGCCCGGCGGGCCCGCCTGAGCCTCGTGACGCACCGCTTCGCAGGAAGGATCTGACGTGGGGTGGTTCTCGCGCGACGACGCGCGCCAGCAGCAGCCCAGCGGGCCGACTCCGGGCACCGTCGAAGCCGTCGAGGCGGCGCTGCACCCGTACGTGCGGTGGCTGCGTTCCCTCGGCGCGCAGGTGCCCGGGCGAGCGATGGTGCTGTGCCGTCTCATCGGAGACCACCTCGAGGACGTCGTCGCCGACCCGTCGGCGCGCCTGCTCGACGTGCAGACCCTCGTGACGCTGGAGCGCACCGCGAGCGCCCACGTGCCCGACACGATCAACGCCTACCTCGCGGCGCGCGGCGTCGCCGGGGCGCAGGACATGCTGATCCAGCAGCTCACGACGATCGAGCACGTCGCCTCGTCCGCGGCGCGCCGTTCGATCGACAACGCCCGCGACGCCCTGGAGATCCAGGGCGCGTTCTTGGAGGAGAAGTTCGGCCATGGCTGACGAATCCCGCGCGCCCGGCACCGGCGCCTCACTCGACGGCGTCCGCATCGTCTCGCTCGACGTGCGCTGGAACACCGGCGCGCAGACCGCGCTGGGCGACCGCCTCGGCATCGCCGCGATGCCGCTCGTGCGCGACCGCGTCGAGAGCCGCGAGCACGTCGTGCACTCCAACCAGCCGGCCACCCCCGACGAGACGACGCGCCTCGGTATCTCCGACGGCGTCGTCGAGGTCGACCTCGCGGCAGCCCCCACGGACGTCGAGCGCATCGTCGTCCTCGCGTTCGTTCAGCCGCGCGCCAACGCCCCGAAGCGCACCCTCGACGAGGTGAGCAGCCTCGACGTCAGCGTGCGTGACGACGCCACGGGTCGCGAGATCACGCGCTCGGGCAACCTCGCGTCAGCGGCGGGGCCTGTGTCGGCGCTCGTCGTCGCGGAGGTCGTGCGAGGGGATGCCGGGTGGCGTGTCGAGTTCACCGGCCGCGGCTACGACGCCGGCCTCGACGCCGCGATGCAGCAGGCCGGGAGCCGGCTGTGACGCTGCAGCCACCGCCCGGTTACGGCTCCGGGCAGGGGGATTCGTCGCCCACTCCATCGTCGGGGGGCGCTTTCTCACTTCCCGGAGGCACCGATGGCTACGCGCAGGATCAGCCAGGCCGGGTGCAGCCCCCGACGCCGGCGCCGCTGCCTGCGGACGCACCGGAGGATGCGCCGTCCGAGCGCGGTGTGCCGGATTCGCAGCTCGGCAACCCCGATGGTGCCTGGCTGCGCGTTCTCGCGCGGCAGACGAGCCCGTCGGTGACGGACATGGCCCCGTCCGCGGGCGAGCAGGGCGTCGCGGTGGGGCAAGGCGGCGAAGCGCCCGCTCCGAGCGGGCGGGTCGAGGTCGTGCCGGCACGTCGACGCCCGTCTCCGCCGCCGCTGGGCGTCAGCGTCGTCGGGGGGCGCACGGTGAAGCTGCACCGCGTCGCCGCGCTCGACCGGCTTGCCTCGGGCGTCGGCTACCTGACGGTCGAATGGCTCGTGCGTCGGCGTGGTCTCGACCTGCTCGCGCTGCAGGACGGCTCGAGCGTCACCCCACGCGGCAACACGCTGACGGTCGACATGACGCAGCCGATGAACCGCGTGCTCATCGCCACGGGGACCCAGGGCACCATGCCGCTGCCGCCGTCGGAGATGCGGGTGAGCAACGGTTCGACGCAGGTCATCGTCCCGATCGATGGGGGCACGAGCCTCGGCGTCTGGCCACGCCTGACACTGACGCGCGTCGACGAGTTCGTCGTCATCCGCCACGAGCACGACCCGCTGTCCGGTGTGCTCGGGGCCGTCGCGTCGGCGTACGGCTACGACGAGCGATCGTTCGCCATCACGCACACGCACCTGTTGGGCTGACGTCCGCCGCGCTCGCCTGGAGGCCGCGTCGCCGGCCCACGCGCACCTTCCACGGCTGAGGGCCGAAACCCTGCAATGCAGAGTTTCGGCCCTCAACTCGTCTCTGAGAGCTGCGATCCCGCAGCGCGCGGTCTCGGCTCCGAAGGAATCACTCGACGTCGATCGGTGACGCGGCCACCTTCGGCGCGTCGTCGTGGCGCAATTCGTGCTCGAGCGCCTCGAGTTCGCTCACGCCGGCCATCTGCGCCGTCAGCTCGTCGAGGCCGATCTCGCTCTTCGACGCATCGAGCGTCACGCGGCCGAGCTTCAGGACGACGAAGTGGTCGCCGACCAGGTAGGCGTGGTGCGGGTTGTGCGTGATGAGCACGACGCCGAGGCCGGCGTCACGCGCCGCCATGATGTATTTCAGAACGACGCCGGATTGCTTGACGCCGAGCGCGGCCGTCGGCTCGTCGAGGATGATGACCTTGGCGCCGAAGTAGATGGCTCGGGCGATGGCGAGACACTGCTTCTGCCCGCCCGAGAGGCCACCAACGGGACGGTCGAGGTCGGGCACCGCGATGCCCATCTTCGTCAGTTCCTCGTCGCAGACGGCCTTCATGCGCTTGATGTCGAGCGCTCCGAACGGGCCCTTCGTCAACTCGTTGCCGAGGAAGAAGTTGCGCCACACCGACTGCAGCGGCGCGAGCGCGAGATCCTGGTAAACCGTCGCGATACCGGACGAGAGCGACTGGCGCGGTGACGAGAAGTGGCGCACCTCGCCGTCGACGACCATCTCGCCGCTCGTGTAGTCGTGCAGGCCCGACATGATCTTGATGAGCGTCGACTTGCCGGCACCGTTGTCACCGAGCACGCACGTCACCTCGCCGGGTCGGACGGTGAGGTCGACGCCACGCAGGGCGTCGACGTTGCCGTAGGCCTTGCCGACGTCGACGAGCTGGACGATGGCGGTGTCATCGTGGGAGTTCACGCCGGTGGCGCCCCTCGTCTCGCCCGCGCTGTCCGTGCCCGAGGAGGCCGTTTCACGTGAAACATCAACCGCGGGGGACGCGGTGCGTTCAGCCGACGCTGTTCGGGTCTCTTCGGCCGCCTCGCGTCGGGGGGCAGCGTCATCCGGCATCACCGACTGCGTCGCGCCAGCAGTGTCACCCGTGCCCGGCCTTCCCGTTGCGCCCGGGCGGCGGCGGCCGTCGTCACCGGTCTTGATGCGGATCATCGGGCGTCCGCCTTTCGCTTGACGTAGGTGTTGAGGAGCACGGCGGCGAGCAGCATGACGCCGAGGAACGTCTTGAACCAGTCGGGGTTCCAGCCGGCGTAGTTGATGCCGAGCTGCGTCATGCCGAACATGAGCGCACCGAAGCTCGCACCGACCGCGGAGCCGTAGCCGCCCGTCAGCAGACAGCCACCGACGACAGCCGCGATGATGTAGATGAACTCGTTGCCGATGCCCTCACCGGACTGCACCTGGTTGAACGCGAACAGCAGGTGCATGCCCGACAGCCAGGCGCAGAACCCGACGAACATGTAGAGCCCGACGCGCACCTTCCACACGGGCACACCGACGGCGCGGGCCGCTTTCTCGTCGTCGCCGATGGCGAAGATCCAGTTGCCGACCTTGGTGCGCAGCAGCACGAAGGCGGCGATGATCGTCAGGACGATCCAGAACAGCACCGGGATCTTGAGGTTGACCGGCCCGATCTTCATCGAGGCCGCGAAGAATGCGTGCGCGGAGTCGAAACCGGCCATGTCGGAGATGTCGTTGCTCGCGACGCCACCCGTGACGGAGCGCGTCACGCCGAGGTTGACGCCCTGCAGGACGAAGAACGTCGCGAGCGTGATGAGGAAGCTCGGCAAACCGCTGCGGTTGAGCATGAACCCGTTGAGCGCACCGATGGCGAGCGCGATGAGCAGGCTCAACCCGACTGCGGCCCACACGTGGAAGTTGAAGTACCAGGCGAGCAGCGACGCCGACAGCCCCGCCGTCGTCACCGCGACACCGGCCGACAGGTCGAACTCGCCCGCCACCATGAGCAGCGCGACGGGCACGGCCATGATGCCGATCGTCGCGGACTGATAGAGGATCGTGCCGGTGTTTGCCATGTGACGGAACGGCTCGGCGACGAGGAGGAAGAACACGGCGATCGCGAGAACCCCGAACAGGGCACCGATCTCGGGGCGTGACAGGTAGCGCGCGAGGACGTTGCGGTTGCGGACGCGGTCGTCCGCTGAGCTGGCGGGCGCGGGCGTCGCCGGTGACGAACTCGGCTCGCTCGACGTGGCAGGAGTCGACACGCGAGGCTCCCTTTCGAGTGTGCGGGCAGGCGAAGGGGTACCTTCACCGTCCTTCATGGTAGAGGACAGGTGTATCGAACCGATACATTTCCCGACCGCGCCGCGCGGCGCTCGCTCACTGAAGGACGACGAGGACGTCGCCCTCCTGCACGACGTCACCGGGCTGGACGCGGATCTCGACGACGGTGCCCGGCTCCTCGGGGACGACGGGGATCTCCATCTTCATCGACTCGAGCAGGACGAGTTCGTCACCGGCCTCGACGCGCTGGCCGACGCTCACCGCGATGGAGTGGACGTTCGCGACGAGGTCGGATGCGATGTGTTGTGTGCCCATGCCAGCATCGTGGCAGAGGCGCGCTGTTACCCGCGCGTTCGCGGCGTCAAGCCGACGAGGCCGTTCGTCGAACCCGTGACCGGATGGGTGAGCCCACGGTGACGGCCCGTCAGTGGACTTGCCGACGGTTGCATCTGCGACGAGGGCGCTGACGGCGAACTGGACGGCGACGGCGACGCCGACTGCTGTGACGTCGAACCCGCCGAGGCCGCGAACATGGGGAACGTCTTGCCCATCCAGGTGAACACGTCGGGGAACGTCGTCTCCCACACGCCGACGCGGTGACCGGCGTGCGGCAGGTCGACCTGCGTGACGTCATACGCCGTCGCCGCCTTGATGAACGCCTCGCTCGAGGCGCCCGACAGCTTGTCCGCGCCCGAGACGAGCACCCACAGCGACTGCGGGTGCGGGTTCTTCTTGACCTGCTCGATGAGGTTGTAACGCTCGGGGACCTTGCCGTTGAACGGGTTCCACGTGTCGAACTGCGGCGAATAGTACCCACCGAGGCTCGCGCCACCCGCGTAACGGTCGGGGTGCAGGATCGTCGCCATCGACGAGCACCAACCGCCGGCCGAGACACCGATCGTCGTCCACGCCTCGCGGCTGGCCTGTGCACGGAAGTTCTGCGTGATGTAGTCGGGCACCATCGACGTCAGCCACGTCTCCATGTTGAGGCCACCGCCGTCGACGCACTCGGTGTCGATACCGGCCGGCATCTCCTGCGGCACGATGATGATGGCGTCACGCATCGCGCCGCGACTCACCGCGTCACGCAGCGAGGCGTCGAGGTGGAAGACGCGCTGGTAGTCGAGGGTGCCACCGGGCATGCCGTGGAAGGCCTCGATGACGGGGTACGTGCGCTTCGTGTCACTCGTGTACGACGGCGGCAGCCACACCATGACACGGCCGATGTCCTTGCCCTGCATGCGGATACCGGGGATGTTGATCTTGATCCACTGCCCCGTGGAGGACGGCTTGAGGTGCAGCCCGGCCTCGTAGCGGGCGCGCTGGGCGGCGTACTTCGCGTCGGCGGCGGCGTCGGTCTGACGTGCCTGCTGCAGCGCTTCGTTCTTCTGCTCCTGGGTACGCGCCTTGCCGTGCGTGTGCTGCTCGATGGTGGGCGGTGTGCCGGTGACGGCGGCCTGCACGTCCTGCCAGGACGAGTACCACCCGTACTTCGAGTTGAGCGTCACGACGGCCGCGAGCACGAGCACGAACGTGCTCGTCAACATGCCACCGAGGCGCATCGCGACGTGCTTGAGCGAGCGCGTGCCGAACGCGTGACCCCGCAGCGCCACGAACAGCGTGATGAGCAAGCCCAGAATCCAGATCATGACCGCGAACGTCATGCTGTCCGGCTCGATCATCTCCCCGCCCTTCCCCTTGCGCGCCCCGCGGTTCGGGGCGTCGACGACGAGCTCTTGTGAAGTCCAACCCTCAGCACATCACATCCAGGTGAACGCCAGCTGAGGCGGGCCAGAACCACACGTGGGTGCGCGTCGGGCCGAGACCGCGCCGCGCGAGTCGGGCGCACCGCTCAGCGGCGTCCGGACTTCGCGTACTTCTCGACGTCGGCGACGTTCGACTTGTCGATGAACGCGGGCCCCGTGAGCACGGGCTGGCCACCACCGACGATGTTGCCGTTGTTCTTGCGCAGCCACAACGCATCGACGGCGAGGTATCCCTGCAGGTACGGCTGCTGGTCGACCGCCCACTGGATCGTGCCCGCCTTGATCGCGCCGAGCACCTCGTTGCTCGTGTCGAACGTGTAGACCTTGGCGTCCGAGCTCGCGTCCTTGACCGACTTCGTCGCCGCCATCGCGTACGGGCCGCCGAGGCCGAGGACGGCATCGATCGTCTTGTCCTGCTGCAGCTTGCTCGTGATCGCACTCTGCACGCTCGGCATGTCCGTGCCGTTGACGTAGATGTTCTCCGTCGCGTCGAACTTGCTCTTGACGCCCGCACAGCGATCCATGTGGCCGACGTTGCCCTGCTCGTGGATGACGCACAGCACCTTCTTGGCGCCGCCGCTCTTGAGCTTGTCGCCTGCCGCCTCGCCGGCGATCTTCTCGTCCTGGCCGAAGTAGCTCTCGACGCCCATCTTCTTCCAGTCGTCCAGGCCGCCGTTGAGCGCGACGACGGGGATGCCCGCCTTCTTCGCCGCCTCCACGGAGCCCTTCATGGCATCCGGCTTCGCGAGCGTCAGGGCGATGCCGTCGACCTTCTTGTCGACGGCCTGCTGCACGAGGTTCGACTGCTTCGAACCGTCCGGGTCGGAGGTGTACTCGAGCTTGACGTTGTCCTTCGCCGCCGCATCCTCGGCGCCCTTGCGCACGATGTCCCAGAACGTGTCACCCGGGCCCGAGTGCGTGACGAGAGCGACCGTCATCGTCGGAGTGTTCGCGTGACCGGCGTTGTTCGACGCCTCTTCGACCGCCTTGCGCCCACCCGTGGAACTGCACGCGGCGAGCGAGGTGGCGAGCACGGCGACACTCGCCATCGTCAGGGACTTGCGCATGTGGATGATCCTTCTCCGGGGCGCCGACGGCGCGGACGTGACTATCAGCGTCCATTGTGCCCCACCTGATGTCTCGGTTCGATACATCGCGGGTCGGCGGGGTGCCTGTGTCGGCGGTGGGGCGTGGGTGCCCGGTGGGCCAGGGCGCTGTCAGGATGGCGGGTAAGTCACGCGTCGGCAGGTAACTGCGCGCCTACCTGTGAGTTACTCGCCACCTCGTGGTGCGGGTGAAGCGACGTTGCGCCCGCGTCGGCCCGCACGGGCGTCGAGAAGTGCCCAGGCGATCCACAGCGCGCCGGCGACGACGTACGTGTTGCCCAAGACCTTCTGGACGAGGCTCCACGACAACTCGGCGTCCTCGTAGTGAGGTGGCCACCACGTCGAGCGCGAGACGAAGACGAGCAGCCACACCATGAGGAGCGCACCCGTGGCGACGGCCCAGCCGGGCGCACGCTCGGCGGCACCGATGCCCCGCGCGTCGCCATGGTCTACGTCATCGGCCGCATGCTCGCCATTGCCCCCGCGCGCACCCCGGAGCTGACGGACGAGCGCCGCCACGAGCACGAGAGCGGCC
This sequence comes from Dermacoccus sp. Ellin185, assembly GCF_000152185.1. Taxonomy (NCBI): domain Bacteria; kingdom Bacillati; phylum Actinomycetota; class Actinomycetes; order Micrococcales; family Dermacoccaceae; genus Dermacoccus; species Dermacoccus sp. Ellin185. Next base: position 58,933 of record NZ_AEIQ01000056.1, read on the forward strand.
GGCCACGCCCAGACCCAGTGATGGCTCCACGAGATCGGCGACATCGCGAGCATCCCGAACGACGCGGCGATCACCGACTCGAGTTCATGACCGCGACGGTGGAGGTAGGAAGCCGCGACGAGCGCCGCCAGACCCGCGAGCGCCTGCGCCACGAGGACGACGGCGTGCGGCAGAGGCCCACCGGCCCACCGCGGCAGCACCCCGGTGAGGGCCTGGTTACCGGCGAAGAAGGCCGAACCCACGCGCGACGGATCGCGCACCGCATCCGTCCAGAAGACCGCCGCGCCATGCGGATTGAACATGAACCCCACCGCGACGGTGGCGGCGAACGTCGCGCACACCGTCGCCGCAGCCCGGAACTGCCGCGTGAACACCAGATAGGCGACGAAGAACAGCGGCGTCAGCTTCAACCCCGCAGCCAGACTGACCATGACACCGCGCGCACGATGACGGCCCGTCAGATCGAGCAGACACAACGCCAGCACGATGAGGTTGACCTGCCCGAACGAGAACGTCGCCCACACCGGCTCGAATGCGATCGCCAGCACGCCGACCGGGATGAACCACCACCGCATCCCTCGGCCACGACGCCCGAGGCGGGACGCGGCGGACAGCGCGCGCCGCGTGACGAGCATGAGCGCGGCGCACGACGTCGCCGTCACGAGCGTGGCTGCCACGGGGAACGCCAGGTGCCCGAGCGGCGCCATCACCATCGCGCCGAAGGGCGGGTACGTGAACGGCAACGACGCGACGGGGTACTGCTGGTCGTAGAGGTCGGGCGAGAACGCGTGCCGAGCCCCCAGGAGATAGACGCGCAGATCGATGAGCCACGTGTCCGGATCTTGCGCGGCCAGCTTGTGCAGGATGAACGCGGTGACGGCTGCGATGGCGAGCAGCGCCCCGGCGACAAGCGCGGCCCCGGAGCGCATCCGGGTGCGACGGTCGCAGGAGCTGGCCTCGGTCGGCGGCTCAGAATGCACCGGATCGCGAGCCGGGGGTTCGACCATGGTTCTCGTCATGGGACGTCGACGCGCGCGGCGAGATCGGGGTAGGTGAGCACGAGGCCATGATCGTCGACGGTGAGGTCGACGCTGACGTCGCGCGTCGCCGAGCGGTAGTGCACGACCGAGAACACACGCGGGTCGAGCACCGTCATCGCCTCCGTCAGCGCCTGCGGACCCGACGAGTACACCTGCGGCGACGGCATGACAGCGAGATCCGGAAGGCGCACCCACGCCGTCGTGATCGGCCGTTCCCCGACGCCGGCAGCGTCGACCCCGAGACGACGGATCGGCATCGTGTTCGTCACCGGGCAGCCGCCGAGGTCGACGTCGACGGCGTCGCTGAGGAGCAGTTCCATGCCGTCCTCCATGCCGAGCGGGGCCAGCCAACCGGGCGCGTCGCCCGACCCGTCACCCTCCCAGCGCCACAGCGAGCGAGCTCCGTCGTCACGGCGCCAGAGGTTGAGGTGGCGTTGCCACACCGGCTCCCGCCAGCCGCCCTCGTCTGCTGTTTCACGTGAAACGTCGTCTGTTTCCGGTGAAACAGGCGCGTAGCCCTCGGCGTCGAGCGTCACGAACTTCGTGCGCCAGAGTGAATCCACGACGAGATCCCACTGCACGCGCCACGTCTCCGTCGACTGACGGCCGGTCGCGACGAACCCGCCCTCGTCGGCGAAGTCGATCGACGCCACGTCGAGACGCGTCTCGTCGTCGAGGCCCTGCCACGCCACGTCCACTGCCGTCATGGCACCAGCTTGTCAGGCACGCCAGCCGTGACGGCGGCAACACGCCCGCCGCAGTCCACGGCACCCGCCATCGGCCCGCGACGCGCACCCGCGAGAACACGAATGACGCAATGACAACACGAACAGCGCAAGGCCCCCCGTCAGCCCTGCGACTCCGGCTGCTGCGCCCACCATTCACGCAGCCGCTCGCTCGCGGCGTCCTTGCCGATGACGCCCTCATCGAGGCGCACCGCGAGCAGGTGCTTGTAGGCACGCCCGAGTACCGGCCCGGGCTTGATGCCGAGGACGGCCTGGATCTCGTTGCCGTCGAGCTCGGGCCGCACGGCGGCCAGCTCCTCTTCGGCCTGGAGGCGCTCGATGCGCGCCTCGAGGTCGTCGTAGGTCGCTTGCAGCCGGGCTGCTTTGCGCTTGTTGCGCGTCGTCGAATCCGCTCGCGTCAGCAGGTGCAGGCGCGGCAGCAACGGCCCTGCGTCCGTGACGTAGCGGCGCACGGCCGAGTCGGTCCACTCACCGTTGCCGTAGCCGTGGAAACGCAGGTGCAGCTCGACGAGACGGGAGACCTGCTTGATCGTCTCCTTGTCGAAACGCAGCGCGCGCAACCGCTTGCGCGTCATCTTCGCGCCGACGAGTTCATGATGGTGGAAGCTCACGCCGCCACCCGGCTCGAAACGTCGCGTGTCGGGCTTGCCGATGTCGTGCAGCAGAGCCGCGAGGCGCAGCACGAGATCCGGCCCCTCGACCTCGGTCGGCGCCTCGACCCCCGGCACCTCGCGCGGTCCCTCGAGCGCCATCGCCTGTTCGAGCACGATGAGTGAGTGCTCGTACACGTCCTTGTGACGGTGGTGCTCGTCGATCTCGAGCGCGAGCGCCGGCAGTTCGGGCAGCACGTGTTCGGCGATGCCCGACTCGACGAGCAGTTCGAGCCCTCGGCGCGGCGTCGGTGACATGAGGAGCTTGACCAGTTCGTCCCGCACGCGCTCGGCCGAGATCATCTCGATCGACGCGGCCATTTCGCGCATCGCCCTGAACGCTTCGGGCGCGACGTCGAACCCGAGCTGCGACGAGAAACGTGCCGCGCGCATCATGCGCAGTGGGTCGTCACCGAACGAGACCTCCGGGTCGGTCGGGGTGCGCAGCACACCTGCAGCCAGGTCGGCGAGACCGCCGTACGGGTCGACGAACGTCAGGTCGGGCAGGCGCAGCGCCATCGCGTTGACGGTGAAGTCGCGGCGGACGAGATCGTCGTCGAGCGAGTCACCGAACTCGACCACCGGCTTGCGCGTCTCACGGTCGTAGGCGTCGGCGCGGTAGGTCGTTATCTCGACCTGGACGCCACCCTTGCGCACCCCGATCGTGCCGAACGCGCGGCCCAGATCCCACGTCGCGTCGGCCCATCCGGCGACGATGCGCTCGGTGTCATCGGGGCGGGCGGACGTCGTGAAGTCCAGATCCGGCGAGGTGCGGGAGAGGAAGGCGTCGCGTACCGGCCCACCGACGAGAGCGATCTCGTGCCCGGCCCCGGCGAACAGCTCACCGAGCTGCCGCAGCAGCGGCATGACCGGTTCGAGATGCGCGATCGCTGTCCCGAGCATCCTCGCCCCCGACGCCGGAGGCGCCGCGGTCGTGCCCGTCCGGGCGTCCTGCTGGGTGGAGGTGGAGGTGTGCGTCACTGGTCAAGGGTATCCAGTCGCCCACCTCGGGCCGCACCCCCGTTGCGCTGCCGCGTGATGGCTGCCGCCACGCCTGAGTGGTGGCCGTCGCCTCGCGTCCAGCGCCTCTTCGCAACGGGCTTCATCAAATGGAGTCGTTGCGATGGACAATGCGGGCGATCGTCGCCCCCCGTCGCCATGTTCCACGTGAAACATCGCTTCGTCCTCGCTCGACGTCGGTCACATCCACGCCAGCATCGAATCGACGGTCCCCACATGAGCACCTCAGCAGACGTGCCGCCGTTCCTACCCGCTCGGCGCATCCGCGCGGTCGCTGCCGCCTACGGTGCGGTCTCGGGGCGGTGGCCGGCCTCGCGCTGACCCCGATGAACGGTGCGCAGCACCTCATCTGGCACGGGCCCAGAAGCCCCGTACGATCTGCCGCCACCATCCTGCTCAGCGGTGTCATCATCGTGCCGCTGCGGCGCAAGGATGACCACCTCGACACCCTCGACTCCCTCATCACCGAATCCGAGGATCCCGTCGCCGTGCGCTGGCGGCGCACGCTTCACCTGTGCGCCCTCGGTGTCGCGGCCGTCGCCGGTTTCCTCGGCTGCGTCGTCATCCATCAGGCCACCAGCGGTGAGCACGTCGCCCTCGGTCTGCCGACCGTCGGCGGCGGTCAGGAACAGATGCTGTGGGCCTTCGTTCCCGCAGCCGCGGGCGCTGCGATCGCCGCGCTCTTCAACGCCGCACAGCCGCTGCTGGGCAGATGGCTCGATGCGGTGCCGGCACCGTCATGGGTGCAGGCCATGCTCGCCACGATGGCCGTCGCCCTCCTCGCGGCCTTCCTCCCGCAGGCCCGATTCTCCGGACACGAGCAGATGCCGGAGATCGCCGCCTTCATTCACGACGGCGCATGGGTGACGCTCGCGGCGCTGGCCTGCGCAAGCCCCTCGCCGCGCTGCTGTTGTGCGCCCTCGGCGCCGGCACCGGCGCCCTGATCCCGCTCATGGTCGCGACGCTCGTCGGCGCCGTCATCGCTCGTATGTTGCCGGAGCGCGAGCAACACTGACGGGGCACCCCCAGGCCACCCACGAACGGCCGCGACGGACGTCAAGACCGGGCGCCGGCGAGTTTTCCGCATCATGCCGGGGCCTGCGGGCGAGCGCGGGCGCAAACGCCGAACCCTCTCGTTAAGGTATGAGAATGACCGTCTCCTCGCACCGCGTGCACCGGGCTGCGCGCCTTGCGACGCTCGAGGAGATCTCTGCGGGCGGCGTCGTCGTCGACGTTCGCGACCACCAGGCCTACCTCGCTCTCATCGCGCGCCACAATCGCGCCGGACGCGTCGAGTGGTGCCTGCCGAAGGGCCACATCGAAGCCGGTGAGACGCTAGTCCAGACCGCGGAACGCGAGGTGGAGGAGGAGACCGGCATCAAGGGCCGCGCCCTCGTGACGCTCGGCGTCATCGACTACTGGTTCTCCGTGCCGGGCTACCGCATCCACAAGATGGTGCACCACTACCTGCTCGAAGCCGTCGGAGGCGAGATCAGCATCGAGAAGGACCCGGACCACGAAGCCATCGACGCGCAGTGGTTCCGCCTCGACCGCGCCCACGAACACCTGACGTTCCCCAACGAACGCCGCATCGCCGCGACGGCGTGGGCCCGCCTGACCGGTCATTGAGTCGATGACGAGACGAGCCCACCTCGCCGCGTTCTCGGGCCTGCTCGCCACCTGCCTGGCAAGCGGCCCGCCATGCCTGACGAGCACTGCCGCAGCGTCGACGGTGACGAACGTGTCGTCCGTGGCCGGCATGTCGGCCCATGCCGCGAGCGCCTCGCGCGTCGCGACGAAGAGTTCGGCGCAGAGCGGTCCGATCGCTGTGTCGCTGACAGGCTCGACACCCCCCACCCTGAAGAGCGGCGACTCGCTCTCGCTCAGCGTGCAGGTGCGCAACACGGGCTCGACGCCGCTGACGAACGCAACCACCCGCATCAGCGTCGCCAAGCGTGCGCTCGACACGTTGGAGGTGCAGTCACGCTGGAGCGCCGGCGAGGTCGCGATGACCAACCCCGCCACGGCGACGACGAACGTCGGGACGCTTGCACCGGGCGCGAGCACGAACGTCACCGTGACGATCCCGGCGAACCAGCTCGACGTCAGCTTCTCGATGGCGACGATGCCGCTGCAGGTCGATGTCACCGGAGGCGGCTCCACCGCGACGATCCGCAGCTTCGTGACGACGCAGGCCGATTCGACGAAGTTCACGCCGATGTCGACGTCCGTCGTCATTCCCATCACGCTTCCGGCCGACCCGAAGCTGTTCACCGCGAGCGGTCGCGAGCGCTTCGACGCGTGGAACAAGGCCATCGGGCCGGGCTCGGACATCCAGCGTCTCCTCGCCTCGAACCCGGGTGCCCCCATCACGTGGATGATCGACCCGGCGGTGCTCGATCCCGCTGCGGCACAGGACGGTTCGCTCCCGACGGAGGCTGCCGCGGACCGGGCGACGACGTCGACGCCCAGTTCGTCGAGCTCCGCGTCGGCCTCGCCCGGTGACACGGGTTACGCCGGCAGCACGCCGTCCTCGTCCTCCGCGTCGTCGACGGCGAGCGCCGGTAGTGCCTCGCCCAGCAACACCGCACCGAGCGGGGCATCGACCTCGTCGACCTCGTCGAGGGACGCGTCCTCGTCGTCAAGCAGTTCCTCTTCGAGCAGCTCGTCCTCGCAGGATCCTGCTCCGGCGACGACCGTCGAGGCACTCGCGGCCGACCTCGTCGCGACGTTGAAGGAGCGTCCGAGCGGTCAGCAGGTCGTGTTCACGCCCTACGGCGACCCCGACCTGTCGTCTTTGACGGCGGACGATCGGCCCCCGGGCAGCGACGCCGTGCTGCGGCGCGCACTCGCCCGTCCACTGTCGCCGGCGTTGAAGGAACTGTCGACGACGGTGGTCGCCGCGCCGGCTGCGCCGCTCAGCGTGTCGGCGACGAACCGGTTGTCGCAGGTGTGGTCGTCGGTGCTCGGCGGCAAGCCCCTCATCATCACGCCCAACGTCACGCTCGACGGCTCCGACTTCGTCTCGGCCTCATCGGCGGCGCGGCGCAGCACGTCCGGCATCCCGATGATCGGGTACACGAGCGCCCTCAGCGCGCCGCTGAGCTCGGACGGCGCCGACAGCGACGTCGAGGCCGGGTTGCGCGAACAGGCCGCGGGTCTCGCTCTCTACCAACAGTTTCCGTCGGCCGACCGCAGCCTCATGGTCATGGGCGATCGCCTCGGCACGACGTCGCCGTCGCGTCTGGCGCAGGTGCTGTCGGCCATCGACACGGCGCCGTGGATGACGACGAGCGCCCTCGACGTCTCGAGCAGCCGCTCGGCGGGCACCGTGGCCAAGCTGTCGACCGAGGCACCTGCCTCGGACGGCGTCTGGCCCCGGCCCAGCACGCAGGCCTTCGATGCGCGCGACCTGCAACGCGCATCGCGCACCCTCGCGTCGCTGACGCAGGTGGCGGGCGCGGTCGTCGACGGTGACGACATCGTGCCGGCGTGGAGCCGCAATCTCGATCAACTGACGAGCACCCGCTGGCGCGGCACCTCGCCGGACGTCGACGAGCTCGTCCAGCATGCCTCCGCCGCCGTGTCGACGATCCCCGAGCACGTCAGCGTCGTCCCGGCGCGCATCAACTTCTTCTCCGACTCGGGCACGATCAGCGTGACGGTGAAGAACGACCTGGCGCGCGACGTCAAGGACGTCAGCCTGACGCTCACGCCACGCACGTACGCGGTGCAGTTCCGCTCACAACCGGAGCCCGTCACGATCAAGGCGAAGGGCCAGACGACGGTGCGCGTCCCCCTCGCCGCGCAGGCTGCGAGCCTCGTCGACGTCGACGCGAGCCTGACGGCCGCGAACGGCGTCGCGCTCGGCCCGGACACGTCTGACACGTCCCCGTTGCGCATCAACGCGCGCCCGACGGGTACGTGGATCTTCTGGGTGCTCGGTATCGTGGCGTTGCTCGTCTTCTGCTACGGCCTCGTGCGCGGCAGGAAGGCGGGAACCCGCCGACGCGATGAGCTCGCGCGGGACATCCAGCTGGAGGAGTAGCCGATGTCGAACGCCGAACCTGATCCGTCGCGCCCGAACGGCGCGGCGTCCGGATCGCTCGGCGCGATGTACGAGACGGCGGTACGGCACACCATCGCGATGCCGAACGTCGCGGGTACGAGCATCGGTTCGGCCTACGAGTCGTGGTTCGAGGCCGACCAGGAGGCGCAGTGGTTGCGCAACCTCGAGTCCACGCGCAGCCACGCGAGCAGCGACCACACGCAGGTCATCGACCTCGGCGAGGTCGACGCCTACCGCGAGCGTCGCGAGGCCGAGGACGCCTGGAACCTCGAGGCTGACGACGCCCTGGCCGTCTCCGGCAGACCCGGCGCCCAGCGAGGCTCAGGCGCCTCTCGTGTTTCACGTGAAACACGAGGCGCGCAGACGGCGGCCATCCCGACGACGGGGGCCGCAGGCCCGGCGACCGACCCCGTCGAGACGCCCGCCGACGGCCCCCAGACCGCAGCGGCGAAGTCCTCGGGAACAGGCGGGGTTCTGCGCAACAGCGCCATCATGGCGGCCGGCACGCTCGTCTCACGCATGCTGGGCCTGCTCCGTTCCGTGCTGACGGTCTGGGCCCTCGGCTCGACGACGGGCATCGCCAACACGTGGGCGACGGCCAACAGCCTGCCCAACATCATCTACCTGCTCCTGGCCGGCGGTGTCATCAACGCTGTTCTCGTCCCGCAGATCACGCGCGCGCTCGAGCACTCCGACGGCGGCAAGGCCTACACGGACCGCATCGTCACGCTCACGCTGACGATCCTGCTCGGCGTCACCGTCATCGGCATGGCCCTCGCCCCGTGGGTCTACCAGATCTACGACCACAAGAACGTCACGGGCGACAAGCTCCACGTCGCCACGGCGTTCACGCTCATCTGCCTTCCGCAGATCTTCTTCTACGGCGTCTACACGATCCTCGGTCAGGTGCTCAACGCGCGCGGACGCTTCGGGGCGTTCATGTGGAGCCCCGCGCTGGCGAACGTCGTCATCATCCTGGGGCTCGTCTGGTTCATCGCGGCGTACCCGCACGGTCAGAACGGGGTTCCGCCGTACTCGGGGTGGACCACGGAGATGATCCTCGTCCTCGCGTTGCCCGCGACGCTCGCGATCGTCGCTCAGGCCCTGGTGCTCGTCCCCGTGCTCAAGCGTGCGGGGTACTCGTTCACCCCGAACTTCAAGTTCCGCGGCGTGGGTCTGCGCAGCGCTTCGACAATGGCCGGCTGGGCGTTCGCGGCCGTCATCGTCCAGCAGCTGGGCCTCATCGTCACGTCCCGGCTGCTCAACTCCCAGCCTGACGGTGAACCCGGAAAGGGAGCGCAGGATCAGGCGTTCCTGCTGTTCACCCTCCCGCACTCCCTCATCACCGTCAGCCTGGTCACCGCGCTGTTCACGCGGATGTCCATCGCCGCCGGCCGCAACGAGACGGACAAGGTGAAGGACGACATGACGACAGGTATCCGCCTGTCGGGCCTTGCGTCGGTCATGCTGACGTTCGGCTGCTTCGCGCTCGTCTTCCCGCTCGTGTCGGCCATGTTCGGCGCGGATCCGGACACCCGGTGGGCCATCGGCTCGATGGCCATCGCCATGCTCGTCGGCCTCGTGCCCTACTCGCTGTGCCTCGTCATTCAGCGCGTCTTCTACGCCTACAACGACGCGAAGACCCCGTTCTGGATGCAGATCATCTGCACGGGGATCGCCGTCGGACTGACCGTGCCCTGGTTCTTCCTGCAGGACACGACCATCCTCGGTCACCCCGGCGCCCACTGGGTCGGCGTCGGCGTCGGTCTCGCGCAGACGATCTCCAACGTCGTCCAGGCCGCGGTGGGTTTCGTCCTGCTGAGGCGCCGCTTCGGCGCCGTCGACCTGTCGGAGACGGTGCGCACATACGTCCGTCTGGCGATCGCCGCGATCATCGCCACCGGCGTCACGTTGCTCGTCAGTTTCCTCATCCACCAGGTCGCGCCCGTCACGCGTGTCGAGAGCCTCGTCGAACTGCTCATCATCGGCCCGCTGTTCCTCGCCGTGTACTTCCTCGTCGCGAGCCGCCTGCGCGTGCAGGAGATCAACAGCCTGCTCGGCCCGATCACCCGTCGTCTGCGTCGAGGCTGACGTCCCCTCGCGGTCGTGACGCGTCATCGTCACGGCCGCTCGGGGCGATGCCTCCAGACCTCGCCGCGCCGAAGGGACGCCGTACCGCGTGGTTGCCCGGCGGGCTGCTTAGGATGAACCGAGCCCGGCGTCTCAGCGACGCGCGGGCCGTGGTTCATCGACGCGACGAGGAGTGCGAGTGCAGGGCATCACGAAGGGCACGGTGCTGGGCAACCGGTACGAGCTGACGTCCGAGATCTCGGACGCCCCCGGTCTCGCACGCTGGATCGCGCGTGACGAGAAACTCGGGCGTGACGTCGCCATCACCGTCGTCGGGTCGCGTTCGGCGCACGCCGACGCGGCGCTCGACAGTGCCCGCCGCGCCGCGGGCGTCGAGGACCCGCGCCTCGTGCGCGTGCTCGACGCGGGGCGCGACGACGAGTTCGCGTACATCGTCGAGGAGCCGCACACGGGCGCCTACAGCCTCGCCGACCTCGCACGCTTCGAGCCGATGCATCCCGAGGAGGCGCGTCGCATCGTCGGTGAGACGGCGAGCGCCCTCGAGGCCGCGCGCCAGCGCGGCCTGCACCACCTCATCCTGACGCCGCGTCACGTCCTACGCCTCGCCGACGGTTCCATCGCCGTCACCCAGGTCGCCGTCGGTGGCTCTCTCGCCGGGCGTGACGACGTCTCCAGCTCCGAGGCGACCGCCATCGACACGCGTGCGCTCGTGGATCTGCTCTACACGGCCTTGACGGGCACGTGGCCGGGCGACCCGAAGGACATCGAGGGCCTCAAGGGCATCGAACTCGCGCAGCGTCGCGCCGACGGGCAGATCGCGACACCCGCCGAGATCGTCGACGGGGTGCCGAGTGATCTCGACGCGATGTGCCGCCAGGTCCTCAACAGCGGTGACGGCCCGCGCACGCCGGGCGAGGTCGCGCGTCAGCTCGCGCCGTGGTCGGCGCAGATCATCACGGCTCCGGGCCGTGGGCGACGCAGCGTCGAAACCGACGACGACACAGCGGACGAGCCCGAGTCGACGTTCGTCGTTCGCCGGGCCGACGTGCGCGCGGGTTCCGGCGACGGTGCAGGCAAGCGCTCGGCCGTCGGAGCCGTCGGTGCTGCGGCCCTCGCAGCGGCAGGTTCGAGCAAGGGTGGCTCGGACAAGAGCGCCTCCGGCAAGGCCGGTGCGACGAGCAGCGGCGTGAGCACCGTCAAGAAGAGCGGCACCAAGAACGGTTCGTCCTCCACCGACGACGTGCGCGGCGACGACGCCACCGACCCCGGCGCGAAGCCCGCGGTGGCTCTTCCGCGCAAGCCCGCCCCGCGTCGTGTCAACGAACCCGACCCCGCCGACGCGACGATGGTGGGCCGCCCCGTCGCATTCGACGCGGACGAGACCACGCAGTTCAACCTCGACGACGAGGACGCCGCGTACGCCCGCACCTCCTACGACCCGTCGTTCGAGGAGCTCGAGCCCCCGGTACCGGGGTTCAACGGCGGCACCGACGACCCTGACCCGGCGAGCAGCAAGCTCGCCCTCGTCCTCGTCGGCCTCATCGTGCTCGGTGCGCTCGTGCTCGCCATCTTCGGGCTCCAGGGCATCACCGGCAGCTCTGACAAGCCGGACGCCGCCGCGAAGCCCAGCACGACCGCCTCGTCGCCGAAGGGTTCGAGTGCGCCGTCCTCTGCCTCGAGCGCTGCCCCGGCAGGCACCCCCGTCCAAGCCGCCGCAGCCACGCTCGTGAACGCGCAAGGAGCGCGCCAATCCGGTTCGCTGGCCGCGGCCAACGCCATCGACGGCAACCCCGACACGGTGTGGATGAGCCTGCGCTACCGTCGCGCCTCCTGGGGCGGCGACCCCGACATGGGTGGCGTCAGCATCGACCTGGGTTCGCAGACAGCCGTCAAGACCATCAAGGTGACGCCCGGCAAGCGCACGCCGCTGACCGCCGACGTCTACGTCAGCGACACCCCCGGCAAGACGGGCACGAAGGTCGGCTCGATGTCGAGCGCGACGAGTGAGCAGACGATCTCGACGAACGCGTCGGGGCGCTATGTCACTGTCTTCATCCCGAATCAGACGAAGCCCGCCGGCCAGTCGTACTACGAGTCGTCGATCGCCGAGGTCACGGTCTCGAAGTGAACGGATCAGTGCTTCGGGACAGCACCGACGAAGAACTCGTCCAGGCTCATCGTGAGGGTGACCCGGACGCGTTCGGCGTGCTGTTCGAGCGCTACAAGGACAGGATGTGGGCGGTCGCCCTGCGCACGACCCGCGACCCGGAGCTCGCCGCGGACGCCGTGCAGGAGGGTTTCCTCGCCGCGTTCAGACGCCTCGAGTCGTTCCGCGGTGATGCGAAGTTCTCGACATGGCTGCACCGCGTCGTCGTCAACTCCGCACTCGACCGGCTGCGCCGACTGAAGCCGACGCAGGAGTGGCCCGAGTACGACATCGCCGACACGCGGGACGCGCATGCGCAGACCGACGTCCGCCTCGACGTCCGTCAGGCCCTTGCGCAGCTGCCCGAGGGGCAGCGCCTGTGCCTCGTCCTCGTCGACATGGAGGGTCTCAGCGTCGCCGAGGCCGCGACGCACCTCGGCATCGCCGAGGGCACCGTGAAGTCGCGGTGTGCGCGGGGGCGCACTGCCCTCGCGGGCATGCTCGCGGATCGATGACGCCGAGGCGTCATCCCGAAGACGTGGCTCACGTCACGGAACCACCGTGCCCGCCTGCGCGTCAGACACAATGAAGCACCCGTCCACGCTCATGAGAGGAGGCCTGACATGACCCGCAACTTCCGCGACGAGTGGGAGGCGTCCGCGCACGCCGACGACAAACCGGTCGCGTCGGCCGAGGTGCAGCAACAGATCGCTGCCATGCTGCGGACGGAGGCCTCCCGTGACGCTCCCCGCATGCCCGACGACGTCGCCACGCGCGTGCGCGACGCGCTGACGAGCGCGTCCCGTGAGGCGGGGGTGCCCTCGGACGAGAGGCTGTCGGACGTGCGACGTCCGCCCGAAGATCTCCAGCGCGATGAGCGCCCCGCGGTGCCCCCGGCGGTGCCGCTGCCGCAGCGTCCTGGAACGCAGCAGCGCCCCGCGGTCCCGGCTTCCGAAGGACAGATGAATCCTCCGGCGGCGTCGCAGAGCCCGTCAGGGGCCACCGTCACCTCCCTGGACGGCCATCGTCGCCGACGCACCCTCGGGCGCGCGGCGCTGGCGCTCGGCGCCGCGGCGGCCGTCGCCATCGGCGCGGTGACCCTCGTGACGAACCGTGACGAGCCCCATCCGAGTGCCCAGCCCACGGCAGAGGCGTCGATGGAACCTGCCGAGGAGAACTACGCCTCACGCGTGCGTGTCACGCAGACGCAGACGAAGTACACGTCGACGGATCTCGCGACGCAGGCTGCGGCGCTGCGGACGTCGAAGTCGCCTGCGATCGAACCCGCGCAGGCCAACGCGCAATCCTTGGGCCCCCTGGCCACCGGCGAGGGCGTGCAGGCCTGCCTGCAGGCCGTCGCGAAGGGCGTCATCGAGAAGCCCGACGCCGTCTACGCCGACTTCGCCACCTACGACGGCACCCCCGCCGTCATCGTCGTCGCCGTGAAGGGCCGCACGTCGACGGCCTGGGTCGTCTCGCGCACCTGCAGCACGGCCACCGACCTCGAGGCGGGGCCGACGTCCGTCACGACGTGAGGGCCGGGGTCGACGGTTTCGCATCGACTTGCTCGCCAGCCCGGTGGCTCGACGCCGCGGTACGCCTCGGCATGCGCTCGGAATGTCCCACGACTAGAGTGCGTTGTGCAAGGTGACAGCGGGCGCGCGACAGCGCCGAGACCTTCCCCGGGCAGCCCGTGACAAGACAACGAAGGAAGCTTTCGTGAGCGACCAGGCCGTGCGCAACCTCATCATCATCGGCTCCGGCCCCGCCGGGTACACCGCCGCCATCTACGCGGCGCGAGCCAATCTCGAACCGCTCGTGTTCGAGGGCTCCGTCACCGCTGGTGGCGCCCTGATGAACACCACCGAGGTGGAGAACTTCCCCGGTTTCTCGGACGGCATCATGGGCCCCGACCTCATGGAGAAAATGCGTGCGCAGGCCGAGCGCTTCGGCGCCGAGCTCGTGCGTGACGACGTCACATCCGTCGATCTCACCGGTGCCGTCAAGACGGTCGTCGACGGCGAGGGCGTCACCCACCGCGCGAAGGCCGTCATACTCGCGATGGGCTCGGCATACCGCGAACTGGGCCTTCCCGACGAGAAGCGCCTCTCCGGCCACGGCGTCTCGTGGTGTGCGACGTGCGACGGCGCGTTCTTCCGCAACCAGGAGATCATCGTCGTCGGCGGCGGCGACTCGGCCGTCGAGGAAGCCACGTTCCTCACGCGCTTCGCCGCGAAGGTGACGATGGTGCATCGGCGCGACGAGCTTCGCGCCTCCAAGATCATGGCCGAGCGCGCCGAGAACGACCCCAAGATCGAATTCGCCTGGAACAGCGAAGTCGTCGCCATCCACGGCGAGGACAAGCTGACCGGCGTGACGCTGCGCGACACCGTCACCGGTGACGAGCGCGAGCTCGCCGCGACCGGCCTGTTCATCGCGATCGGCCACCTGCCGCGCAACGAGCTCGTCACCGGGCAGATCGAGCTCGACGACGAGGGTTACGTCGTCGCGCAGGAGCGTTCGACGCACACGAACGTCGACGGCGTCTTCGCCTGCGGCGACCTCGTCGACCACACCTACCGTCAGGCCATCACGGCCGCCGGTTCGGGCTGCTCCGCAGCCCTCGACGCCGAGCGCTTCCTCGCCCACCTCGACGCGGCGGGCGAGCCCGCTCCCGACGCGTCCCTCACCGCGGAGCCTCAGGGCGCCGACGCGGCGCGCTGATCATCTTCGACCGACCAAGAACCATCGACCACGGGTGCCGCTTCGCCGGTGCCGGCACAGAGGAGAACATCATGGGAGCCACCAAGCCCACCACGGACGCCACGTTCGACGCCGACGTCCTGAAGAACAGCAAGCCCGTCCTCGTCGACTTCTGGGCCGAGTGGTGCGGCCCCTGCCGCGCCGTCGCGCCGATCCTCGAGGAGATCGCAGCGGCGAACGCCGACAAGATCGACGTCTACAAGCTCAACACGGACGAGAACCCGGCGATCTCCGCGAAGTACGGCATCACCGGCATCCCGACGATGAACGTCTACCAGAACGGTGAGGTCGTCAAGACGATCGTCGGCGCCATGCCGAAGCCGAAGCTGCTGCGCGAGCTCGAGCCGTTCCTCGGCTGAACCGAGCCGCATCACGACACTGTCGGGCACGCAGCGTCCGACGACGAAGCCCCGGCCCACCAGACATGGTGGGCCGGGGCTTTTCGTCTCTACCCCCGTGCTGCCCTCCCCTTGCGCCCAGATGCACCCGGGTGCACTTGGACGCAAGGGGGGCGGCCGTCAGCGGTTCAGCGGTTCTTGTCGAACTCTCGCTTGATGGCCGCCCCGCAGATGCCGAGGACGACGAGGCCCAGCATCGCCATGCCCCAGTCGCCGTGCATGACGTCGCCGATGACGAAGTAGGCGAAGATCAGCGCGAAGAGGCAGAAGATGACGAGCTGCGGCGTCGCCGTGCGGCCCCGACGGCGGTCGATAGCGTTGTCGCTCAGCGGATCCGTGCCGTCGATCAGCGGAGCGTCGGTGATGTCGGAACGCGTCAGATGCCCGTCCTGCGTCTGCGCCGTGGCCGAGCTGCCGTCAGAATGATTGACCTCAGGAGCCTCATTCGGGTCGAGACGCTCAGCCACGTTCGATCCCGAGAGCGTCCATGATGCGGTTGAGGTCGTCGACGGAGGCGAACTCGACGGTGAGCTTGCCCTTGTTCTTGCCCATCGTGATGCCGACGCGGGTGTCGAGCTTGTCGGCGAGATTGCTGGCCCAGTGATCGAGATCCGGGTTGGTTTCACGTGGAACAGCGCTCTTGCGCGGCTTCGTGTCGTCGCCGAGCGCGATGATCTCCTCCGTCGCGCGCACGGAGAGGCCCTCGGCCACGATGCGCTGGGCGAGCCGCTCCATCGCGGCGGGGTCACTCATGCCGAGCAGGGCACGGGCGTGGCCGGCACTCAGGACACCCGCGGCGACGCGACGCTGCACCACCGGCGGCAGCTTGAGCAGGCGGATCGTGTTGGAGATCTGCGGGCGGCTGCGGCCGATCTTCGTGGCAAGCTCGTCGTGCGTGCAGCCGAAGTCCTCGAGCAACTGTGCGTAGGCCGCCGCTTCTTCGAGGGGGTTGAGCTGGCTACGGTGCAGGTTCTCGAGCAGGGCGTCACGCAGCAGATCCTCGTCCGTCGTCGAACGGACGATGGCCGGCACTGTCGCGAGACCGGCCTCCTGCGAGGCCCGCCAACGCCGCTCACCCATGATGAGTTCGTACGGCGTCTGCGCGTGATCCGGGTCGCCCTCCGGCACGGGCCGCACGACGATGGGCTGCAGAACCCCGATCTCGCCGATCGAGTGGACGAGTTCGGCCATGTGCTCCTCGTCGAACACCGAGCGCGGCTGCTTCGGGTTCGGGCGGATCAGCGACTGCGAGATCTCGGCGAACGACGCACCAGGCACGGGCGCGAGGTTCGACGTCACGTCCCTCTCGTCATCAATGCCGGCCGCGTCATCACGCTGTGCCGGCTGCGCTTCGAGCTTCGCCACCTCTGTTTCACGTGAAACGCTCGGCGCCTGCCCCGCGGGCTGCGTGACGGCGGCCGCGGCCGCGGCAAGGTCGTCGTGGCGGCGGTGCGTCGAGGCGCGCGATTCGGTCCGGGGTTCGGTACCCCGCGGCGCCTGGTGCGACGGGCGCGGCGTGAGGGCCTCGCTGAAGCGGCTCGCACGGGCCTCCGGGGCGCTGGGTTCGTCGCCGTCCTGCGTGCGCGAGGCCTTGGAGTCGGTGAAGAAGACGTCCGTCGGGCGCGTCACCCGCGTCGGTTCGGTGGTGTTGGGGATGAGCGCACCCAGGCCACGGCCGAGTCCACGTCGCTTGTCGTTCATCGAGGTCCACTTCCTACACGGTGGGTCAGGCGGGATGAGTATGGGAAGGCTGCGTACGACGTTGCAGCATGACGGCGATCGCCGTCGGGCGTCACGGCGTCGGTCATCGTCCGATTCGCCCCGACGGCTCGGGCACGCTCGCACCGCGCAGGGCGATCTCCCGAGCAGCATCGCGGTAGCTCGTCGCACCGGTGCTCGTCGGGTCGTACGTCATGACGGTCTCGCCATGGCTCGGCGCCTCCGAGATGCGCACCGAGCGCGGCACGAGCGCGCCGAGCACCTGCTCGGGGAAGTGCGCGCGCACCTCGTCCGCGACCTGCGCGGAGAGGTTGGTGCGCCCGTCGTACATGGTGAGAAGGATGGTCGAGACGTGCAGCCCGGGGTTGAGGTGCATCTTGATCATCTCGATGTTCTTGAGCAGCTGGCTCAGCCCCTCGAGCGCGTAGTACTCGCACTGGATGGGGATGAACACCTCGTCAGCCGCGACGAACGCGTTGACGGTGAGCAACCCGAGGCTCGGCGGGCAGTCGATGAAGACGTAGTCGAAGCGCTCGTCCGGGGTCGAGTCAGCCAACTGCGCGTTGATCGCACGGTGCAGACGGGATTCGCGAGCGACCAGGGAGACGAGCTCGATCTCCGCGCCGGCGAGGTCGATCGTCGCCGGCGCACACCACAGGCCGGGGATGTCGGGGCACTGGGCCATGACCTCGTCGATCGGCGTTCCTTCGACGATGACGTCGTAGACGCTCGGCACGTCGGAGTGGTGCTCGATGCCGAGAGCAGTGGAAGCGTTGCCCTGCGGGTCGATGTCGATGACGAGAACCTTGAGCCCCGCCTGAGCGAGCGCCGCCGCGACGTTCACGGTCGTCGTCGTCTTCCCGACGCCGCCCTTCTGATTTGCGACCGTGAGCACCCGCGGGTGCGTCGGGCGCGGCAGTTGTTCGACGCCCGTGAAACTCACGCGCGCCGGCCTGGGCTCGGCTGACGGTGCCTCGGGTTCGGCGTGGAGCACATTGCGTCGTCCTTCGTCGTCCATGGGGTGCTGTGCGTCGTCGTGATCTGTCACGCCTTGCCAGTCGGTGTCCGTCGCGCGTTCGAAGCTGGGAACGCGGGGGCGGGCATGGCGGCGAGCGCGACGCGACGGCAGGGGTGAGCGCGCAGCCAGGGCGGGATCAGCCTCGACGCTCTGCGACTGCGGAGCGTCTGTGGCCTCGGACCCGGCATGATGACGCGGCACGTACCCCTCGCTCTGCGCAGAATTGCGGTGCGACACATCCTCTTGTGACGCAGTGCCCTCGGGCACCTCGGCCGTGCCCTGATCTGCCGATGCCTCGTCGACGACGCGACCGGTCAACGTCACCGCCGTGGCGGCATCCCCCACACCTTCGCCATCGGAGACGGCGACCTCGGCCTTCGCGTCAGCGGCACCAAAGTCAGCACGTTCGTCATCGCCCGGGGCGTCGGTTGGGGTAGCGGCCTCGACGCCATCGACCGGCTCGGTTCCATCCGCGTCGCGCGGCGCGGGAGCCGTCGCGGTCGATGTTTCACGGGGAACAATCGCCCCGCCGAGCAGGATGTCATAACCGAGCGCAGCTCGCACATCAGAAACGGCATCGCCGGCGGGGGCGGCATCCTCGCCATCCTGCATGTCGCGAGGTGAGGGTTCCGATTCCCCCGTGGGTGCGGCGTCCTGGTCAGCGGCCGACGGCTCAGCGACCTCGTCAGCGGCATCCGTCGTGCGCTCGCCAGTCACCTCCGAGACCTGCGGATCCATCATGGGCTGAGGTGTTTCACGTGAAACGTCAGCACAGATCGGGCCCTCAGCCTGCTCCGTCACGACCGGATTCACCACCGTGACGACCGCATCACCGCCGAGGCTCTCGGCCGCGGCGGTGGAGATACCGTGCCATCCGACGGGCTCTGGGCTCGGGCCCGTGTGCGCGACGCCAGGCCTGTGGGTGGGCCAGCCGACTGGGGCAGTGGATGTCACCGGTTCTCCTCGGATTCGCGTTGACGGCAAGACCCCATTGTGTCACCTGTGGCGCAGGGGGCGAACGCGGCTGTCCCCAGGCCTGACGTTGCCGTCACACCTGGGGACAGGGAATCACGTGGGGTGGCGCACCGGCACCGGAGAGAACCTCAGGCGCGCCGATCCGGACGGCGGGACGGCTTCTGCTTGGTCTTGTCGATCGTGCCGGCCTGCTTGCGCGTGAGTTGCGGCGCGACGCCGTCGACGGTGAGCCGGACGGTCACCGTCGGTGGCTCGACGGTGCCCTCGCCCCACGTCTCCACCTCAGCCATGCGAACACGCAACCGGCGCAGTACGGCCTCGTCCTCGTCACGCTCTTCGGCGGCACTCGAGCCCTTGAGGACGAACATCTCGCCGCCCCGGCTCACGAGCGGCAACGACCAGCGCGCCAGTTCCCCGATGCGCGCCACGGCACGTGACGTCACGACGTCGAACGTGCGCTGCCCCCACAACTCGTCCGCACGGGCGCGCACCACCTCGACGTTCGGCAAGTCGAGTTCTTCGACGACGTCGGCCAGCCACGTCGTCCGTCGAAGCAGAGGTTCGACGAGCGTCATCGTGAGGTCGGGGCGGGCAATGGCGAGGACGAGGCCGGGCAGCCCAGCGCCGGCACCGATGTCGGCAACGTGCGCCCCCCGGGCGATTCCGGGGTGGACGACGGCGCAGTTGAGGACGTGCCGTTCCCACATGCGCGGCACCTCACGCGGGCCCATGAGCCCGTGGCTGACGCCGGTGTCGCACAGGGCGTCGACGTAGCGCGTCATGAGCGGCAGCCGGTCAGCCAGGAAGGCTGCTGCCGTGTCGGGTGCCGGAGGCGGCGAAGACGCCTGCGGGGCCGCAGGCGTCTTCGCGTCGTGCTCGTGAGCGGGCTGCGTCATGCTGCCGTCTCACGCTCGAGTTTCACGTGAAACACGATCATTCGGGCAGCACCACGACGTAGCGGTTCGGCTCGGCGCCCTCGGATTCCGACGTCAGCCCTGCAGCGAGCACCACATCGTGCACGACCTTCCGTTCGAACGCGGTCATCGGCTCCATCTCGACCTTGGCGCCAGTCTTCTTAGCTTCCGCGACGGCGTCAGCAGCCTTCGACTCGAGAGCGCTTCGTCGCTCGGCACGATGGCCGGCGATGTCGAGCATCGCGCGGCTGCGCTCGCCCGTCTCAGCCTGGACGGCGAGACGCATGAGTTCCTGCAGGGCGTCGAGCGTCTTACCGCCGGAGCCGACGAGGGAGCGCGGCACCTGGCCTTCCTCGGAGTCGACGATGGAGACGGCCGCGCGGCCTCCCTCGACCTCGACGTCGATGTCGCCGTCGAGGTCGGCGATGTCGAGCAGCTTCTCGAGGAAGTCCGCCGCGATCTCACCTTCGCGCTCGAGGTTGGTGACGCCAGAGCGTCCCGGTGCCTGTTCGGTCATGATGACGTCCCTCTCACTTCTTGCGCTTCGAGCGCGGCGTGTTCTTCTTCGGCTGGTTGCGCGGCCCGGTCTGCGGCGCCTTGGTGGCCCGGCCGTTCTCGCGCACCGGGTTCGTGGCCGCGGGTGTCTCGACGACGCTCGACTCGACGACGTCGTCACTCGCAGCCGCCTTCTTCTTCGACATGGAGACCTTCGATGCGCCGGCGGGGCGTGCACCCGTCTTGAGGCCCTGCTGTTCGCGGGCCTGTTCTTGCGCCTTCTCCATGGCCTGGGCGAAGCGGCCCTTCGGTTTGCCCTCGTTGGCCTTGCGCAGATCGTCCATCGTGACGGTCTTGTGCTCGCGCCCCTTGGCGCGGTTGCGCTCCTCGAGCTTCTTCTCGGCGGCCGATCCGGGCGTCGGCATGCGGTGGATGACGAACCACTGCTGGCCCATCGTCCACACGTTCGTGACGAACCAGTAGATGAGGACACCGATCGGGAAGTTCACACCGGAGATCGCGAAGAAGATCGGCATCAGGTAGATGATGATCTGCTGCTGCTTCGCCATCGGCCCCTCGAGTGCGGCCTTCGGCATGTTGCGTCGCATCAGCTGGTGCTGGGTGATGAACGACGTCGCCGACATGAGGACGATGAGCAGGATGGCGACCCACTTGGCCGATCCCCAGCCGTCCGTGCCCATGAAGGTGTCGGACAGCTTCGCACCGAACAGCTTCGAGCTCTCTGCCTGGCCGGCGAGCGACCTCGTGAGGAAGCCGATCTCATCGTGACGCCCGTCAGCGATCTTGCTCAGGTTGTTGAGCACCCGGAACAGCGCGAAGAAGAACGGCGCTTGGAGCAGGATCGGCAGGCACGAGCCGAGCGGGTTGGTACCGGTGGTCCGGTACAGCTCCATCATCTCTTCCTGCTGCTTGGCGCGGGACTCAGGATCCTTCTTGCCCTTGTACTTGGCCTGGATCTTCTGCATCTCTGGCTGCACGAGCTGCATGCGACGCGACGCGTGGATCTGCTTGACGAACAGTGGGATCAGCAGGATGCGCAGCACGATGACGAGGCCGGCGATGGACAGCGCCCACGTCCAGCCGGACGCCTCGGGCAGGCCGACGAGCGAGAAGAGCTTGTGCCAGCCGACCATGATGGCGGCGACGAACCACTCGAGTGGATAGAGCAGGGTGTCCATCAATCATCCTTCGCAATGATGTGGGCGTGAGTCGACGCCGCTCGCGAACGAGCAGGCGTCAGGAGGTCTTCTTCTGAGGAACGTGGTCGACCCCGCCGGGGTTCCACGGATGGCAACGGCCGAGCCGCTTGAGCGTGAGCCAGGTGCCCTTGATCGGGCCGAATCGCTGCAGGGCCGTGAGGCCGTACGTCGAGCACGACGGGTAGAACCGGCACGTAGCAGGCAACGCCGGCGAGATCCACCGACGGTAGAAGCGGACGACCACGAGCAGCGGCCACACGACGACGCGGCGCCAGCCGTGCTGTTCGTCCGGCACCGGTGTGGCTGACGCGGCGTGGTCGCCGGGCACATCATCGCCGGCCGGCGCTCGAGGCACCCCGGCACTCATCGTCGAACCCTGGACGCGTCCTGATGCGCCCGGTCCGATGGTTCGCGTGAATCCGTTTCACGTGAAACATCCTGTGGTCGCTGACGTCGCGTCGCCTTGGCGAGCATCCGATCGAACTCCCTCGCGACGTCGTGGCTCGAGGCACCGGCGATCGCCGGGTTCGCGCGCACGACGATGTCGAGCCCGGGGTCGATCTCACTCAGCGCGTCCCGGGCGACGTGCCGCAGCACGCGTTTGGCCCGCGAACGCACGACGGCGTTGCCCACGGCCTTTGAAACGACGAAACCGACGCGCGGCCCCACCCGATCCTCGGGTGAAAGGCCGAACGCGTCGGCGTCGATCACATGAACGGCGAGCAGCGAGCCACCCGCGCGCCCCGCACGTCGATCCCGCAGGACGGCGCGGTACTGCCCTGCGTCACGAATGCGATGCTGAGCAGGGAGCACGGCCGGTCGTGGGCCGAACTCAGGCGGAAAGCTGCTTGCGACCCTTGGCGCGGCGGTTCGCCAGGATGGCGCGGCCGGCGCGGGTGCGCATGCGCAGACGGAAGCCGTGCGTCTTGGCGCGGCGACGGTTGTTGGGCTGGAAGGTGCGCTTGCTCACGTCGAACTCCATTGGGGAAGGGCGAACGCTCGCGCGCCGCCGTCGTGCTGATGGTCAGGGTTGTCGCGCCACCCGCACGTGACGGGCTCCAGGCTCTTCGAACCTTCGGCATCCCACTCCTGCAGCACCAGCAATGGCGGCCCACAGGGCCTGCCCATCGGCGAAAATACCTTGGAACGGCACGCATCGAGGCGGTGGATCACCGTCATCGGGGCGCAGACAATCGTCATCCAGCTTACGCATGCGGGGCCAACAGGGTCAAAACGTCCGAACCTCCACTCCATACCCAACAGCGCGCGCACGCGAATAACACATCTGTGATTCACACGCCGCCGCACAAATCCAGTCGACACGCCGTTAGCCTGGCGAGAAAACGACATTCCCCTCGTCTGGCGCGCACCGCCCGATGAGCCCCAGGACACACCGTGCACAGGCTGTGGATAACTCTGTGGATATGGGGCCTACTATGGGAGACGCCCAGCACGCCTCGTCGCCATCACGGCCTCGAGCAGCGACGACCGACCGGCTGCGACCCCCGCAGCGCCAGGAGGAGCCACGTGACCACCGACGAACCCGTCGACTACGAGCGCACCTGGCACGCCGCGTTGGAGGACATGGACAAGCACGGCATCGGCTCGCGTGATCGCGCCTACCTCAACCTGACGCGCTTCGTCGGGCTGCTCGGTGACAACGTGCTGCTGTCCGTGCCCTTCGACCAGACGAAGCGGATGCTCGAGGGGCCGCTGCGCGAACCCGTGGCGAAGGCACTGTCGGATCAGCTAGGCCAACAGGTGCGCGTCGCCATCAGCGTCGATGAGAGTCTCCAGGCAGCGGTGCGAGACCTCGACGACGACGGTGACGCGTCCGACGAGAACACCTCTGCAGCAACCGAATCCGATGATGGAACGCTCGGGTTCACCATGCCCGGCCAGGGCGCACCACGGCCGACGAAGGCCGACCCGGGCGTCGTCCTGCCGCCTCGCTCGACGGGCTATCAGCGCGATGCCGCTGCCGCTCCGAGCGACACCGAGGCCCCGCGCCTCAACCCCAAGTACACGTTCGACACGTTCGTCATCGGTGAGAGCAACCGGTTCGCGCACGCCGCCGCCATCGCCATCGCCGAGGAGCCGGGCCAGGCCTACAACCCCCTGTTCATCCACGGCGACTCGGGGCTCGGCAAGACCCACCTGCTGCACGCGATCGGTCACTACGTGCACGACTACCACCCGAAGCTGCGGGTGCGATACGTCAGCTCCGAGGAGTTCACGAACGACTTCGTCAACTCGATCCGTGACGACCGCGCCGCGACGTTCCAGCGCCGCTACCGCGACGACGTCGACGTCCTGCTCATCGACGACATCCAGTTCCTGCAGGGCAAGGAGCAGACGCAGGAGGAGTTCTTCCACACCTTCAACGCCCTGCACTCCACCGGCAAGCAGATCGTGCTGACCTCGGATCAGCCGCCGGAGAAGCTGACGACGTTCGCCGACCGCATGCGCAGCCGCTTCAAGTCGGGGCTGACGACGGACGTCCACCCGCCCGAGCTGGAGACGCGCATCGCGATCCTGCGCAAGAAGGCCAACGCCGAGCGCATGGACATCGGCGATGACGTGCTCGAGCTCATCGCCTCGAAGATCTCGACGAACATCCGTGAGCTCGAGGGCGCGCTCATCCGTGTCGCCGCTTATGCGTCACTGCAGAAGGAACCGGTCGACCGGGCGAAGGCCGCGTTCGTCCTCAAGGACGTCGTGCCGAGCGAGACGGGGCAGATCACCGTCGGCCACATCATCGCCGAGACGGCCGTCTACTTCGGGGTGACGGTCGACGACATCAAGGGCCCGTCGCGCTCACGCAACCTGACGATGGCGCGTCAGATCGCCATGTACCTGTCGCGTGAGCTGACGGAGCACTCATTCCCACAGCTCGGACAGCACTTCGGTGGGCGCGACCACACGACCGTCATGCACGCGGAGAAGAAGATCCGCCAGCTCATCGGCGAGCGTCGCCCCGTGTACGACCAGATCACGGAGCTGACGACGCAGATCCGCCGTCGCAGTCACTGACTCCACGGTACGTCGCCATGATCAGCGTCACTGCGAGCGCCTGACGCTGAGACAATGCGCGGATGACGACGCGCCGCGCCCCGCATGCTGCTCCCCTTGACGCCGCCACATCAGGGACGCGTCGTGCCGGCGCCGTCCTCACGCTCGTGCTGGCCGGGCTGTCGATGTTCGGCCCCTTCAACGTCGACGCGCCCCTGCCCGCGTTCGCCCGAATGGGCGCCGAGTTTCACGTGGAACCGGCCGCGATGCAGCAGGTGGTCAGCGTCTACCTGTTGTCGTTCGCCGTCATGAGCCTGTTCCACGGGCCGGTGTCGGACGCCGTGGGTCGCAAACCCGTCATGACGGTGGGGATCGGTGTCTATGTCCTCGCCTCCGTCGGCTGCGCCCTGGCGCCGTCTCTGCCACTGCTGCTCGTCTTCCGCGCGTTCCAGGGGTTCGCGGCCGGGGCGGGTCAGATCATCGCGCGTGCGGTGATCCGCGACCTCTTCTCCGGCCCCGAGGCACAACGCCTGATGAGCCAGGTGTCGATGATCTTCGGACTCGCGCCGGCCTTCGCGCCGATCCTGGGCGGTGCCTTGCTGACGGTGGGCGACTGGCGCTCGATCTTCTGGTTCCTCACCGCGTTCGGTGTGGTCATGACCATCTGCGTGAGCAGGTTCCTGCCCGAGACACTTCCCGTGGAACAACGCTCGTCCCTCGCACTCGGGCCCATCGTGAGCGCTCTCCTGGCGGCACTGCGCAGCGGTCGGTTCCTACGCATCGCGCTGGCCGCGTCGCTCGCGTTCGCAGGACAGTTCTTGTTCATCTCGAACGCGCCTCTCTTCCTCGGCGGGCTGCTCGGGCTCGGCGAGAACGAGTACTGGATGTTCTTCGTGCCGATGGTGGTGTGCATGATCGCGGGCTCCTGGCTGAGCGCGCGGGCCGCCGGGCACCTCAGCGCCGCCCGTCAGGCGTCGTACGGCCTGCTGTTCGCCCTCGCCTCAGCCACGGTCGGCGTCGTCATCGCACTGCAGCCGTGGGGCAGCGACGTCCCGTGGGCGCTCGTCGCGCCTTCCCTGACGGCCTTCGGGGTTGCGGTCGCTCTGCCGGTGCTCCAGCTCGCGCAGCTCGACGAGTTTCCCCAGGCGCGTGGCACGGCGGCTTCCGCCGGCACCTTCGTCAACCTCGTCTTCGCCGCTGCTCTCGCCGGGGTGATCGGACCGTTGGTGGCCACGGACCTCGTGACGATGGCGCTCGCCGCCTTCTGCTGCGTCGCATCGGGCGCGTTGCTCTGGGCCGCCCACGTGGCGGCGCGTCGATGAGTGCGTGAATGAACCGCGAGCCAACGCCCGACGGCTGCCAAACTGCCGCTCGGCAGCTCGCAGGTGGCCACCCACATGGTTGTCCACAGAATCTGGGGACAACCATGTGGGTAAGGTGTGGGTCGCTGACGGCCCGCGAACATCCGAAGGTCCCCGAACCCCGGAATGGCGCTCATCCACACCTGTGGACAACACTGTGGAAATGTGGACGACACCGATGTGATTCCCTCCTGGTTCACGGCAACCACCCAGCCGTCAGCGAGTGATCCATCCCTCATCCACGGGGTTATCCACAGTTTCTGGGGATGAAGCAGTGGAAAACCCGTCCGATCAGGGGAAAACCCACCCCGCAACGACAGCCGGTTGTGGATGAAGATTTTCTCTCCACAACCGGCTGTCACCATCCACAGCAACGATCCCCACGTCACCCACACCCGAGATCCCAGTGCTGACGAGGACGAACAGGGGTTTTCCCCACCATCCACACCCCCTATGACGACGACCAACATCTTCACCATGGCGAGAAAGCGCCCCACGTATCCACACCGCACCCCACTGTCGACGAGCCGGCGACGTCCCCCGTCAGCACCCCTCGTCGTCTCTTGGGCGAGGCCGACGACCTGAGCTAGGCTCACGAGCGCACAGCTGTGCCTGTGGCATCGACGCGGAGTTCGTTCGCAGCAGAAGCCACCCCGCACGTGACGAGACATCGCACGAGGGTCACAGCTCGCCTGCGACGACGAACGATGAGGGACGGTGGACGTGAAGCTCCGGGTTGAACGCGATGTGTTGGCCGAAGCGGTGGCCTGGGCAGTGCGCGGTCTGTCGCAGCGCCCGCCCGTCCCCGTGCTCGCGGGTGTCCTGCTCGAGGCGAGCCCCGAGGGCCTGACGCTGTCCGCGTTCGACTACGAGGTCTCCGCGAAGGTGACGGTCGACGCCGACGTTGAAGAGGCGGGCACCGTCCTCGTCCTCGGCCGCCTGCTCGCCGACATCACGAAGAGCCTTCCGCACAAGCCGATCGAACTGATCAGCGAGGGCTCGAAGGTGCAGGTCACGTGCGGCAGCGCGAAGTTCAGCCTCCAGAGCATGCCGACGGGCGAGTACCCGACGCTGCCCGCCAACCCCGATCCGACGGGCGTCATCGCCGGGGACGTCTTCACGCAGGCCGTCGCGCAGGTCAGCGTCGCGGCCGACCGCGGTGACACCCTGCCGATCCTCACCGGCGTGCGCGTCGAGGTCTCCGGCAACAAGCTGACGCTGCTCGCGACGGACCGCTACCGCCTCGCGATGCGCGAGGTCATGTGGAACGCCGGAGACGAGGGCGCCGAGTACGCGGCGCTCGTGCCCGCGCGCACCCTCGACTCGCTCGCCAAGTCCCTCGGTGCCGCCGGCAACGTCTCGCTCTCCCTGAGCGGCGCGTCGACGGGCTCCGGTCTCGCCGGTTTCGAGGCCGGCCAGCGTCGCATGACGACGCGTCTGCTCGACGGCGACTACCCCAAGGTGACGAGCCTGTTCCCGACGAGCGTCGACACGACGGCGATCGTCGAGACGGCGCAGCTCGCCGAGGCGTGCAAGCGCGTCTCCCTCGTCGCCGAGCGCAACATGCCCGTCCGTCTGCGGTTCGCCGAGGATTCGGTGCGCATCGAGGCCGGCACGGGCGAGGACGCGCAGGCCTCGGAGACGTTCGAAGCGAAGATCGACGGCCCCGAGCTCGAGATCGCGTTCAGCCCCCAGTTCCTGCTCGACGGGCTCGGCGTCGTCGGCACGAAGTACGTCCGCCTCGGCTTCACCCAGCCGACGCGTCCGGCTGTCCTGTCCGGTCAGGACGAGATCGACGGTGACGCCGACGACAGCTACCGCTACCTCATCATGCCGGTGCGTTTCGCGAACTGACGGCCGTTCGGACAGCGTTCGCGCCCCTGCCCGGACGGGCGTAGCGTGAACCCTGAATTTTCGTGATGCGCGCGTTCCAGACGTGCGTGTCGGACATGCAACGTCACGAAGGAGCAGACCCATGCAGCTTGGTTTGATCGGTCTCGGCAAGATGGGCGGCAACATGCGCGATCGCATGAAGGCTGCGGGCATCGAGGTCGTCGGCTACGACACGAATCGCGAGATCAGCGACGTCGCGGACCTCGCCGAACTCGTCGAGAAGCTCGACGCACCGCGCAACATCTGGGTCATGGTGCCGGCCGGCAAGATCACCGACTCCGTCATGTCCGAGCTGCAGGGCCTGCTCGCCGAGGGCGACCTCGTCATCGACGGTGGCAACAGCAAGTGGTCCGACGACCAGGGCCACGCCGAGCAGTTCGCCAAGACGGGCGTGCACTTCATGGACTGCGGTGTCTCCGGCGGCATCTGGGGCAAGGAGAACGGCTACGGCCTCATGTGCGGCGGTGACGACGCCGACGTCGAGCGCATGATGCCGGTCTTCGACGCACTGCGCCCGGAGGGCCCCCGCGAGGAGGGTTTCGTCCACGCCGGTGAGGTCGGCGCCGGTCACTACGCCAAGATGGTCCACAACGGCATCGAGTACGGCCTCATGCACGCCTACGCCGAGGGCTGGGAGCTGCTCGAGGCGAAGGACATCGTCACCGACGTCCACGGCTGCTTCAAGGCCTGGACGCGCGGCACCGTCGTGCGTTCCTGGCTGCTCGACCTCATGGTGAAGGCGCTCGAGGAGACGCCGCACCTCGAGGGCGTCTCCGAGTACACGACCGACTCCGGTGAGGGTCGCTGGACGCTCGAGGAGGCCATCGCGAACGCCGTCCCGATGCCGGTGCTCGCCGCCGCGCTGTTCGGCCGTTTCGCCTCGCGCCAGGAGAACAGCCCGCAGATGCAGGCGGTCGCCGCACTGCGCGGTCAGTTCGGCGGGCACGAGGTCATGCAGTTCGGTCGCGAGCCGTGGCGCGCCGCGAAGGAAGGCCAGGCCGAGGTCTCCGGCGCCGCCGAGCCGAAGAAGGACGCGGGCGCCGCGCGCCCAGGCGCTGCCCCCAACGAGCACTGATCGGCGTTCGCTGATCTGACGATTCGACCCCAGGGCATCCGAGCCACCGACCGAAAGCGCTGTGAGACTCCGCCATCTGTCGCTGCGTGACTTCCGCTCCTACACGGAGGCGGAAGTCGAGCTCGCTGACGGAGTGACCACATTCGTGGGCCTCAACGGCCAGGGCAAGACCAACCTGGTCGAAGCCGCCGGTTACCTCGCGACCCTGGGGTCGCATCGTGTCTCGACGGACGCTCCCCTCGTCCGCTTCGGAGCCGAGCGGGCCTTCGTGCGCGCGGCCGTCGTCCGTGATTCACATGAAACAGTGCTCGAGCTCGAGATCATTCCGGGTAGGGCCAACCGGGCACGCATAGGACGCGCGGCCGCGGGGCGTCCCCGTGACATCCTCGGGTCGTTGCGAACCGTGCTCTTCGCGCCGGAGGATCTCGCGCTCGTCAAGGGCGACCCCGGGGAACGTCGCCGATTTCTCGACGACCTCCTCGTCGCGCGTCAACCGCGCTGGGCCGGTGCTCGTTCGGACTACGACAAGATTCTCAAGCAGCGCAACGCCCTGTTGCGCTCCGCCCAATCGGCGCTCAAGAAGGGCGCGCGAGGCGCTCGCCTCTCGGCGGATCAAGAGGTTTCACGTGAAACAGCTCTCGACACGCTGGTCGAGTGGAACACGCACCTCGCGTCAGTCGGTTCTGCCCTCGTCTACGCCCGTCTACGGTTGCTGAAAGATCTGGCCCCCTACGTGGCCCAGGCGTACGACGAGGTGAGTGCCGGGCGTTCTGATGCGCGCCTCGCGTATGTGTCGTCACTGCCGGAGTCGACCGCGGCGCGCATCGCCTCGGGCGAGGTTCCGGAGCGCGACGAGCTCGAGAAGGCCTTTCATGAGGCGTTCGAGCTCCAGCGGACCCGCGAGATCGAACGTGGTGTCACCCTCGTGGGGCCGCACCGGGACGACGTCACCCTGACGCTCGGAGACCTGCCCGCCAAGGGCTACGCGAGTCACGGTGAGTCGTGGTCGTTTGCGCTCGCCCTGCGCCTCGCGGCCTTCCACCTGCTGCGTCATGACCTCGGCACCGACCCCGTCCTCGTCCTCGACGACGTCTTCGCCGAACTCGACGCGGGGCGCCGCGAACGGCTGGCCGACATGGTGAGCGACGCCGAGCAGGTGCTCATCACCGCCGCCGTTGAGGAGGACGTTCCCGCGCGGCTTTCCGGCCAGGTCTTCCACGTGACGAAGGGCCACGTCGCGCCTCGAGGCGATGGATCCCTCGAGGAGGCGCCTGGCGGCGTGCAGCCGGCGGCTCACCCGGGTCTGCCCGAGGCCGAGGACGCCCCGGATGGGCCCGCCCGTGATGCGGACGACCGTGATGACGGTGACGCGGCCGATGAGTGAGACCAGCGGCATCGATGCGGGGGCACCGGACGATCAGGCCCCGGGCACTGGCACTGGCACTGGCACCGATAGTGCCGAGGCGCCGGTCGAGTCGAGCGCTGAGGACGAGCGCGCCGTCGCCGCGCGGTTGGCGCTCGCTCGGGCTCAGCGCAATGCCGCCGAGCGGGGTTTTCGTCCGGGCTCGCGTCCTGCGCCCCGGCGTTCCCGCTCGACGCAGAGCTTCACGCCGTCGTCGAATCGCGATGGACGCGACCCCCAACTCATCGACTCGACGATGAAACGCCTCCTGCTCGAGCGGGGGTGGAACGTCGACGTGGCAGCCGGCGCCGTCATGTCGCGGTGGGCCGATCTCGTCGGTGCGGGCGTGGCCGAGCACGCTCGGCCCCTCACGTTCGAGGACGGCGTGCTCACCGTGCGCGCGGAATCGACGGCCTGGGCCACGCAGCTGCAGCTGCTCACCGCCTCCCTGCTGGCCTCCATCGCTGACGGTGTCGGTGAGGGCGTCGTCAACGAACTGCGGGTTGTCGGCCCGAGCGCCCCGAGCTGGGTGCGCGGCCCGCGTCGTGTCGCAGGACGCGGACCACGCGACACCTACGGCTGACGGCCGCGCCTGTTTCACGTGAAACCTTCCGGTTGCACCCGAAAGAGGAACCACGCACTCATTGGGAAAACGGCCTCAGACGGAGACGCCGCAAGTACGATCCCGCTTAGGGATCAGTGTCACAGCTTCCGACGAATCGAGCAGCACACATGCGACCGAATGACGACACCCGCGACCACGATGGGGCGCGCGTCGATCAGGACAACCACTGCTCAGGCAGGAGGCGCATGCCCTGGTTGACTCCGCTGATCCTGGGATTGGTGGCTGTGGCGAGCTTCGGCCTCGTCTCGTTCTTGCTCCAGCACAAGTCGTCATCCACGAACCACGATGCGATGGAACCTGCCACCATCGCCGCGAACCCTTCGTCGGCGTCGTCATCCTCGTTGGCCTCGGCGTCCAGCCCCGCAACCGTCTCGGGGAGTCCACCCTCCACGCCGGAGGGGTTCCCCGCCGAGGCTTCTACGCAGTGCACGGCCGAGTCGTCGTCAGGGGACTATGAGCTCATCGACAATGCGCAACGGGAGGAAGTGCGCATGAAGGAGGGGGCGCGGACTTCCTGTGCCTTCCTCGGCGCTACCAGGAATGAGGTTCTCGCCAAGCTGGTGGCAGATCCCAAGGCGACGTCGTTCACGGTGAAGCCGTACAGCCAGGCGACGCAGAAGATCATCTCGCTCGACTGCGCCGTGTCGCACGGATTCACCTACTGCGAGGGCGGCGCCAGCGCCAAGATGTGGATCCGCAACCCCTGACGGCCAGACGAGCCTTTCGCCACGTCTGTGTCGAGGGATCCTGATTCGCGCGGGGGACGAGGCAGAATACAGCCATGACGAACGAACGGACTCCGCCGCCGAAAGACGAGCGGACGAGCCGCACCGGGCGGCGGAGCACCTGGCTTCTACCATTGGCGCTCATCGCCGCAGGCGGTCTCAGTTTCGGCGGGGTGACGTTGTTCATGCATCGCCAGCACTCCGATCCGGCGCACGCCTCGATCTCCTCGATCAGCACCGTGACTGCGCCGTCGACGACCCAAGGGTCCGCGCCGCAGGGCGCCTCGAACCAGCCTTCGACGACCCCTCGTTCTTCTCTCCCGGGGTCAGGATCCTTGTCTTCACAGGCGACCTCTACAGGCGTGGCCGCGTTTCCCTCGGACTCCGTCGCATCATGCGGCGGTGGTGCGGCCTATCCCGACGAGACGGTGGAACCGCTGTCTGACATCAAGGTGTATTCCGACCCGAACGAAGCGCCCGGATGCTCCTTCGTTCACGCCGTTGCCCGGAATGTGTCCTCCAAGGTGAGCAGCGATCCGGCCGCCACGAGTTTCACCGTCACCCAGCATTCATCGCGCGGAGGTCAGAACCATGACTACACCGTCGACTGCACCAGGGAGAAGCAACTGAGCACCTGTGCCGTGGTCGGATCCATCAAGCACACGATCATCTACGTGCGGGACGGAGCGCAGTGAGCCAAGCCGCGCCAGAGGCCGATGAGTGCCCTCGAGGCCCCGGTCGACGATCCCCGGCACGTCGAGGCCTCGTTCCCGCGTGCACGAGGCCCTCTGGAGCGTTTCGTGGCTATGTTCTGAGCCGTGCTACCAGTAAGATGGACACGATTCGCACGTTGTATCGCGTCACGAGCCCGCACGCACGTCGCTGCGGGAGTCACGCCTCGGGTTTCCCGCTCCGAGAGCCGGCGCACTGCAACGGTGCCACGCACGGTGAAGGAGCACAGTGGCCGACAAGCCCAGCGACGACTCGATCGACCCGACGACGCAGGATCCCTCGCTCGCAGACGCAGCCGACGGCGCGTCAGAGCAGGTCGAGCAGCACGTCCGGTCGCAGATCGACACGGAGTACGACGCCGACGCCATCCAGGTCCTCGAGGGCCTCGAGGCCGTCCGCAAGCGGCCCGGCATGTACATCGGCTCCACGGGTGAGCGCGGCCTGCATCACCTCGTGTGGGAGATCGTCGACAACTCGGTCGACGAGGCCCTCGCCGGTCACGCGACGCGCGTCGACGTGACGATCCTGCCCGACAACGGCATCCGCGTCTCCGACAACGGCCGCGGCATCCCGACGGGCCGCAACGAGGCGTACGACATGTCGACCGTCGAGCTCGTCCTCACCCAGCTGCACGCCGGAGGCAAGTTCGGTGGCGGCGGCTACAAGGTCTCCGGTGGTCTGCACGGCGTCGGCAGCTCGGTCGTCAACGCCTTGTCGACGCGCCTCGAGGCCGAGGTGCGGCAGAAGGGCCACGTCTACCGAATGGAGTTCGCGGGCGGCGTGCCGCTCGGCGAGCTGCGTGAGGAAGAGGAGAGCGACGAGACCGGCACGACGATCACGTTCTGGGCGAGCCCGGAGATCTTCGAGACGACCGTCTACGACTTCGAGACGATCCGTGCGCGCTTCCAGCAGATGGCCTTCCTCAACAAGGGCCTGACGATCTCCCTCACCGACGAGCGTCCCGACGCCGTCGACGAGGGTGCTGCAGAGGAAGCTGCGGCCGACGCTGCAGCCGAGGGTGCCGACGCCGCACAGGCTGACGAGGCCGCCGCGCGGGCGAAGAAGGGCAGGAGCGTCACGTACTGCTACGCGGACGGTCTGCTCGACTACGTCAAGCACCTCAACTCCTCCAAGCGCGCCGAGGTCGTCAACGAGGACATCATCGCCTTCGAGCACGAGGACGCCGAGCGCTACCTCTCGGTCGAGGTCGCGATGCAGTGGACGACGGCGTACAGCGAGTCCGTCCACACGTACGCCAACACGATCAACACGCACGAGGGCGGCACGCACGAAGAGGGTTTCCGCGCGGCGATGACGAAGCTCGTCAACGACTTCGCGCGCCGCGAGAAGCTGCTCAAGGAGAAGGACGACAACCTCACCGGTGACGACATCCGCGAGGGGCTGACGGCCGTCATCAGCGTCAAGCTTGCCGAACCACAGTTCGAGGGCCAGACGAAGACGAAGCTCGGCAACTCCGAGGTCAAGGGCTTCGTCCAGACCGCGGTGCGCGACGAGTTCGACCACTGGCTGCAGATGCACCCGCGAGAGGGCAAGGCGATCGTCAGCAAGGCCATCGCCGCCGCGTCGGCGCGGATGGCGGCCCGCAAGGCGCGCGAGACCGCGCGACGCAAGGGCCTGCTCGAATCGGGTGGGCTGCCGGGCAAGCTGCGCGACTGCCAGAGCAAGGATCCGTCGATCTCCGAGGTGTTCATCGTCGAGGGTGACTCGGCCGGCGGCTCGGCGGTCCAGGGGCGCAACCCGTTCAACCAGGCGATCCTGCCGATCCGCGGCAAGATCCTCAACGTCGAGAAGGCACGCCTCGACAAGGTGCTCGCGAACAATGAGGTGCAGGGCCTGATCTCGGGCTTCGGCACGGGCATCGGCGAGGACTTCACGATCGAGAAGGCGCGCTACCACAAGATCGTCCTCATGGCCGACGCCGACGTCGACGGCATGCACATCCGCACGCTGCTGCTCACTCTGTTGTTCCGCTTCATGCGCCCGCTCATCGAGGCCGGATACGTCTACCTCGCCCAGCCGCCGCTGTACCGCATCAAGTGGAGCAACCACGAGCACGAGTTCGCCTTCACCGACCGCGAGCGCGACGCGATGATCGACGCAGGCCAGTCGAAGGGCTGGCGCCTGCCGAAGGAGAACGGCGTCCAGCGCTACAAGGGTCTCGGCGAGATGAATTACCAGGAATTGTGGGAGACCACGATGGACCCGGAGTCGCGCACGTTGCTCCAGGTCACGCTCGAGGACGCCGCGGCCGCCGACGAGATCTTCGCCGTGCTCATGGGTGAGGACGTCGAATCGCGACGCAGCTTCATCCAGCGCAACGCGAAGGACGTCAGGTTCCTCGACATCTGATCTGCGTTTCACGTGAAACGTGAGCGACGAGCCGCTCCGTTTCACGTGAAACATCGCGACAACTCGACAACCCTTCATCGAAGGAATGACACATGTCTGACGACACGAACCTGCCGGGCGACGACGCGTCCGACCTGCCGGACGATCTCCCCGAGGTCCCCCAGGGCGAAGCCGACGCTCCCGCCAGCGACGCCGCAGCAGCCGCGGCCGGCATCGACCCCACGCGCCCCGAGCCGCCGACGATGAAGGTGCCGAACAGGCCGGAGGCGCAGGCCGCCGTCGCCGCTCCGGTTGCGCACCGCGTCGACCCGATCGACCTCAACGCCGAGATGCAGCGCAGCTACATCGAGTACGCGATGAGCGTCATCGTCTCGCGTGCCCTGCCGGACGTGCGTGACGGCCTCAAGCCCGTGCACCGTCGCATCGTCTACGCCATGTACGACGGTGGCTACCGTCCCGACCGCGGCTACAACAAGTGCAGCCGTGTGGTCGGTGACGTCATGGGTCAGTACCACCCGCACGGTGACTCGGCGATCTACGACGCCCTCGTGCGTCTCGTGCAGCCGTGGTCGATGCGCTACCCGCTCGTCGACGGCCAGGGCAACTTCGGTTCGCCCGGCAACGACGGCGCAGCCGCCCCGCGATACACCGAGTGCCGCATGGCGCCCCTCGCGATGGAGCTCGTGCGCGACATCCACGAGAACACCGTCGACTTCGAGCCCAACTACGACGGCAAGACGCTGCAGCCCAGCGTCCTGCCGAGCCGTTTCCCGAACCTGCTCGTCAACGGCAGCGCCGGCATCGCTGTCGGCATGGCGACGCAGATCCCGCCGCACAACCTGCGCGAGGTCGCCGACGCCGCGCAGTGGCTGCTCGCGAACCCCGAGGCCTCGCGTGAGGCACTGCTCGAAGAGTGCCTGCGTCGCATCCCCGGCCCGGACTTCCCGACCGGCGCGCTCATCATGGGCAAGCGCGGCGTCGAGGACGCCTACCGCACCGGCCGCGGCAGCATCACGATGCGCGCCGTCGTCAACGTCGAGGAGATCCAGGGCCGTCAGTGCCTCGTCGTCACGGAGCTGCCGTACCAGGTCAACCCAGACGCGCTCGCCGAGAAGATCGCGATGCTCGTCAAGGACGGCAAGATGGCCGGCATCGCCGACATCCGTGACGAGACGTCCGGCCGCACCGGCCAGCGCCTCGTCATCGTGCTCAAGCGTGACGCGATCGCCAAGGTCGTGCTCAACAACCTCTACAAGCACACGCAGCTGCAGCAGAACTTCGGCGCGAACATGCTCGCCCTCGTCGACGGTGTGCCGCGCACGCTGCCGATCAGTGCGTTCATCCGCTACTGGGTCGAGCACCAGATCGACGTCATCGTGCGCCGCACGCAGTTCCGTCTCGACGAGGCCGAGAAGCGCATCCACATCCTGCGCGGTCTGTTGAAGGCCCTCGACATGCTCGACGAGGTCATCGCCCTCATCCGTCGCAGCCCGACGGTCGACGATGCCCGCACGGGCCTCATCGAGCTGCTCGACATCGACGAGATCCAGGCCAACGCCATCCTCGAGATGCAGCTGCGTCGCCTCGCGGCGCTCGAGCGTCAGCGCATCATCGAGCAGCACGACGAGCTGCAGTCGAAGATCGACGACTACAAGGACATCCTGGCCAAGCCGGAGCGTCAGCGTCAGATCGTCAGCGACGAGCTCGCCGAGATCGTCGAGAAGTACGGCGACGACCGTCGCAGCCAGATCGTGCCGTTCGACGGTGACATGAACATGGAAGACCTCATCCCCGAAGAGGACGTGGTCGTCACCATCACGCGCGGCGGCTACGTCAAGCGCACGAAGGTGAGCGAGTACCGCAGCCAGCGTCGCGGTGGCAAGGGTGTGCGCGGCGCGACGCTGCGCGGTGACGACGTCGTCGGGCACTTCTTCACGACCTCGACGCACGACTGGCTGTTGTTCTTCACGAACGCCGGCCGCGTCTACCGGACGAAGGGCTACGAGCTGCCGGAGGGCTCGCGCGACAGCAAGGGCCAGCACGTCGCGAACCTGCTCGCGTTCCAGCCGGGCGAGCAGATCGCTCAGGTCATGGCGCTGCGCACCTATGCCGACTCGGAGTACCTTCTGCTCGCGACCCGCAACGGCCTCGTCAAGAAGACGCGCCTGTCGGAGTATGACTCGCCGCGTTCGGGCGGCCTCATCGCCGTCAACCTGCGTGACGGCGACGAGCTCGTCGGTGCCGGCCTCGCGACGCACGACGACGACGTCCTGCTCGTCAGCCGCAAGGGCCAGGCCGTGCGTTTCGCTGCGACGGACGACTCACTGCGTCCGATGGGCCGATCGACGTCGGGTGTCACCGGCATGAAGTTCCGAGAAGGCGACGAACTGCTGTCGATGAACGTCGTGCCGAAGGGCGCGAACGAGGTCGAGCGCGGGGCCGACGAGAAGCTGTGCGTCTTCGTCGTCTTCGAGAACGGGCTCGCCAAGCGCACGCCCGTGGAGGAGTACCCGACGAAGGGGCGCGCGACGCTCGGCGTCAAGGTCGCGACGATCTCAGAGCGAGGCGGTGACCTCGTCGGCGCGCTCGTCGTCGAGAACCGTGACGAAGTGATGGTCGTCATGGAGAAGGGCAAGATCGTCCGCTCGGCCGTCGCCGAGGTGCGTGAGACGGGCCGCAACACGCAGGGCGTGCAGTTCGCGACGCCCGGCAAGGGCGACTCGATCGTCGCCGTCGCGCGCAACGCCGAGAAGGATTCTGAGGAAATCGACGATGACGCGGTAGTTTCGGAGACGAACGAGGCCGCGGAGTCAACTCAGGACGCAACGCACGCTCCGGACGACGAGTCGGCCTCCACGGAGAACAACGAGTCGGGAGACAGTGAGTGAGTGACTCGCGAGACGCGCGCGCGAAGCTGCCGAAATCTGCCGGGGGCGCCCCCCGAGCGGTCAAGGGCAGTGGTGCAGCGGCGCCAGCCACACGACCCCAGCAGCAGCGCGTGAGCACGCAGGCCGGCCGCGCGCCGGCCTCGTCGGGCCGCGGCGGCGCCCCACGTCGCTCCACGCCGCGCCGAGTGCGCCTGACGCTGTCGCGCGTCGACACGTGGTCGGTGCTCAAGATCGCCTTCCTGTTGTCGGTGGCCGTCGCCATCGCGTCCGTCGTCCTCGTGGCGACGTTGTGGACGGTGCTCGCGGGCATGGGCACCTTCAGCGCGATCAACGACCTGCTGCGGACGCTGGATCGTCAAGGCTCGAAGTTCGACATCCTCGACTACCTCGGGTTCGGCCGCTCGATCTCGTTCAGCATCGTCATCGGCGTGCTCAACATCATCCTCATGACGGCGATCGCGACCCTGAGCGCGTTCCTCTACAACATCTGCGCCTCCCTCGTCGGCGGCGTGCAGCTGACGTTGAGCGACGAGTGATCGCAGCCTGAGCAATCGCGCGACGGGCCTGCCCTCCACGACGGTGGGGCGGGCCCGTCGTCGTCTGCCCAGGCTGGTGGGTGCGGGTCGCAGCTGGCCCGTGGCGACGCGGTGGGATAAGGCGCCGCCCGCGATTTGCGGGCCACGCCTGCGGTGGGTAATCTTACGTCTCGTGCTGATCACGCAGGTGAACGGCACGCACGCGGTGCAGGGGCCTATAGCTCAGTCGGTTAGAGCGCTGTCCTGATAAGACAGAGGTCACTGGTTCAAGTCCAGTTAGGCCCACCACCACTGCCCCTTGATTTCGCCAAGGAGTCGCATGTTCAAGGCACTTCTCGCATCTGCTGCGGCCGCTGCCGCCCTGTATGCGAACAGCGAATACCAGAAGCAGAAGCTGGGCAAGGAGCTGTGGGCGAAGGCCACGCAGGAGCCCGCCACGCAGGCGGCCACCGAACAACCTGGCTGAAAAACCCTCGGGGGTATGGCGCAATTGGTAGCGCACCTGCTTTGCAAGCAGGGGGTTAGGGGTTCGAGTCCCCTTACCTCCACCGAGAACGAAGAGCCCCCCACGGATTCGTGAGGGGCTCTTCGCCGTCCGGTGCCCGCGACGGCGCGGGCAGCGCTCAGAGGAAGGCCAGTGGGTCGAACTCGTCGATCGGGATGACGCGCAGGCGCGGCAGCGTCGCGTTGAACGCCTTGACGTCGTGCTCGAGGTCGAAGAACTCGAGGCCCTGTGCCTCCAGGGGCGAGAAGCCGGCGTTGCGGAACTCCTTGAAGCCGATCAGCCCGACCTTGCGGGAGCCGCCGAGCAGCGGTTCGAGCTGCGGGAGGAAGTCGCCGTCGTGGCTGACGAGCATGACGTCGGCCTGCAGCGTCACGAGGGCGTCCAGCGTCTTCTGGATGGCCATGTCGACCACCTTCTCGCCCTCCGCGCCGGAGAGAGGTATTGGCTGGTAGCCGAGCGCCGTCAGGGCCTGGATGAACGCCATCGGCAGCTCGGGGCCGTTGGCCGCGAGGAAGAACAGCCCCTTGGCGTCCTGGTGCCACTGGCGCTGGGCGAACTTGAGTAGCCTGTCCCAGCGCGGGCGCTCGTCAGGGTGGGGGCGGCGGCCGAGGATCGAGGTGCCGAGCGTGGCATCGATGTTCTCGCCGTCGATGAGGAGGTAGGTGGTGCGCTGAGCCATGGCTCCAACCTAGTCCATGCTGGGCTGACGACGATGGGCCGGTGTTTCACGTGAAACACCGGCCCATCGTCGTCGGGGAAGAGTCAGAGGGACGCGACCGCCTCGTCGACGGGCGTCGTGCCGTTGACGACGACGAACGTCTCTCGGATGGCATGCCCGCTCGTCAGCACCTGCGCGAGCGTGTGGGCGACGTCGCCGCGCGTGATGGGCTGACGCTGCTGGTCGGGGTTGATCGTCACCTGGCCCGTGGGCGCGTCATCGGTGAGCATTCCGGGGCGGACGATGGTCCAGTCGAGGTCGCGGGTACGCAGGTCGGCATCCGCGCCGCCCTTGGCGTAGAGGTAGACCTGGAAGACGCCGGCGTCGACGTTCTCCGGCGCGTCGGAGCCGATCGACGACACCATGACGTAGCGTCGCACGCCCGCCTGCTCCGCAGCGTCGGCGAGCAGCACCGCTCCCATGAGGTCGACGCTCCACTTGCGCGCCCGACCCGATTCCGGGCCGCCACCCGCGGCGAAGACGACGGCGTCGCAGCCGTTGATGACCTCGGCGACGTCGTCGACCGAGGCGTCCTCGAGTGAGATGACGGCGGGCTCCATTCCCGCGGCGCTCAGGTCGTCCGCCTGCTCCGGTGTACGGATGAGGCCGACGACGTCGTGGCCCTCGCCGCTCAACCGCTGCCCGAGCAACCGGGCGATCTGGCCATGTCCTCCTGCAATAGCAATACGCATGCCTCGACACTACTCCTGTGGGCATCAAGCGTCGATCCGTCTCGATGGTTTCATCTACGCGTATCTAATAGATCGAGTACAGCGAGGTAGCAAGCGCTGACATGGTGCTCGTGACGTCGTCACGAGTAGCGACGCGTACGGCCCCGACCAGCACGAGAGGCCCGGACGGGAGCCTTGTCGGTTTGGGGAACGATCGACACGCGCGACAGCCATGCAGACGACGAGGCGGCCATCCCGTACGGGATGGCCGCCTCTTCGTGCCCGATCGCGAGGCCCTCAACGGGGCCTGGCGTCGGGGTGGAGCGTCGAACTCAGTGGTCGTCGCGAGCCGCGCGACGCGAGCTGCGCGTCTCGCCCGCGCTCGGGTCCTCGAGACCTTCCGTCGTCATGTGGCCCGAAGCCTCGGCGTCGGTCCACGACGCAGCCGTGCCGGGGGCGCCGGCGGGCTCGGCAGTCGGCGTGTCGACACCGGCCGGGCGCACCATCGTCGTGTCGTCGGCCTTCGCGAAGTTCGTCACGGGGTTGTTGATCGTCATCTCGTCACCGCGAGCCGTCTTGGAGTCTGCGATGGCGGCCTCCGAGAGGCGAGCGTCCGCCGCACGCTTCTTCTGCTGGTCGGCGTACACGAGGTAGCCGGCGCCCGCGAGAGCGGCGACACCGAGCGTGATGAGGAAGCCGCCCTTCTTCTTCTTGGGCGCGAGGGCCGGCGCGTACTGCGCGACCTGCTTCTGTGCGCCCTCGGGCAGCTGGCCGACGACGTTGTGCGACGCGGCGGTGCCGGCGGCAGCAGCGGTCGCGAGGATCTCCTTGAGGTGCGGCAGCAGCTCGTCCTTGTAGAAGTCGCGCGCGTTGTCGGCTGAGATGCCCTTGTCCTCGGCGACGGCCTCGGCGCGGCCCCGCAGGGCGGCGGCCTTGTACGCGACGTCCTCGCGGGCGCCCGGGCCGAAGGCGCTGACGGCCTTCTTCTCGCCCTTGGCGGCCTTGGCGGCCAGGAGCGCAGCAAGGGCCCCGGCCTTCTTGTCGGCCTTCTTCGACGCCTTGGACGTCTTCTTGTCAGCCTTCTTCATGAAGCGCGAGGAGTTCTTGTCTGCCTTCTTGGCAGCCTTCTTCCCCTTCTGCTGTGCGTCGTCACGAGCGTCCTTGGCGGAGTCGGCGACGGCGGCGAGCGAGGCGACGGTGGCGGCCTTCGCAGCGCCGGCCTTCTCGACGACGGCTTCGCGCTGGTCGGCGGTCTTGTCGGCGACCTTCTCCGTCGCTGCCTCGACGTGCGGCGCAGCAGCGTCGCGGGCCTCTTCGAGCTTCTCGACGATCACGTCGCGGGCTTCCTCGGCCTTCTCGACGAGGGTCGGCACGACGTCCTTCTCCGTCTTGACCTTGGCCTCGACGGCCTTCTCGGCAGCGAGACCGGCGACGGCGAGGGCGGCGCCCTTGGCCTTCTCGGACTTGGTGGGTTCGGACTTGCACAGCATGGCTGGTCTTCCTCTCCAGTCGGCAGCAGTTCTTGACTTCATCCTGCCTTGTTCGGGCGGGGCTTACCAACCGGTTGTGAGGTATTGGACGCTGTGGGAGGTCGTTTCGCTGAGCGCGAACGCCCGAGACCTCATCATGACCTGTCGTGTTCCACGTGAAACACTGAAGACATGATCGCGACTCTGCACACCAACCACGGTGACATCAACATCAACCTGTTCCCCAACCAGGCGCCGAAGACGGTCGACAACTTCGTCGGCCTGGCGAAGGGCACCAAGGAGTACAAGGACGACGCGGGCCGCACCAACCCGCAGCCGTACTATGACGGTCTGACGTTCCACCGCATCATCCCCGGCTTCATGATCCAGGGTGGCTGCCCGCTCGGCGTCGGCATGGGCGGCCCGGGGTACAACTTCGACGATGAGATCTCGCCGGAGCTCAACTTCAACTCGCCGTACATGCTGGCCATGGCCAACGCGGGTACCCGCATGGGCAAGGGCACGAACGGCTCGCAGTTCTTCATCACCGTCGCCGACACG
This sequence comes from Dermacoccus sp. Ellin185, assembly GCF_000152185.1. Lineage (NCBI taxonomy): Bacteria > Bacillati > Actinomycetota > Actinomycetes > Micrococcales > Dermacoccaceae > Dermacoccus > Dermacoccus sp. Ellin185. The sequence goes on from NZ_AEIQ01000056.1 coordinate 100,740, forward strand.
TCCTGGCTGCAGGGCAAGCACACGATCTTCGGTGAGGTCGCCGACGACGCGTCGAAGAAGGTCGTCGACGAGATCGCCGCCGTCTCCACCGGCGCCCAGGACAAGCCGCTCGAGCCCGTCGTCATCGAGAGCGTGACGATCTCCGAGTGACACCTCGCCTCCCGCCGCAAGTCGGGAGGTACCGCTGACGACTCCTCGTCAGCCAGCGCAGCCGAGATGGCCCCGTCGAGCATGACGGGGCCATCCTTGGTCTCACGCCTTCTTCCCGCACGCCTCCGACGAAACGAGACGACATGACGCAGCCGCCCGCCGGATCCGGCTCGGGTGCCTTCGGCGCCTCCGAGGCGCCGGACGCGGTACCCGTCTGCCCGCGCCACCCCAACACCGCTGCCTACACGCGCTGTCAACGTTGCGGTCGCCCGGCGTGCCCGCGCTGCCAGATCCCCGCGTCGGTGGGGTTCCAGTGCGTCGACTGCGTCGCGGCCGAACGGAAGACGAACCCGACGTTGCCGACCCGCTCGTCCCTGGGCATGACGACGGGCGCCGCGGCGCAGGGTCGACCCGTCGTCACGATCGGGATCATCGCGATCTGCTGTCTCGTGTGGCTGGGGCAGCTGGCGAGTGACGCGCTGTACCGGGACGTGTCGTTCGTCGCGGTGTTCGCGAGGGACGAGCCGTGGCGCTACCTGACGAGCGGGTTCGCCCACGACACGGGCACGCCGATGCACCTGCTGTTCAACATGATGGCGCTGTACTTCATGGGGCAGTACCTCGAACCACTCATCGGTCGTGTGCGCTTCGGGGCGCTGTACCTGCTCTCCGTGCTCGGTGGCTCCGTCGTCTACCAGATCATGACGGCGCCGTCGTCACAGCTCGATCTGCTGACGTCAGGGTGGGTGACGCCGCTGGTCGGCGCTTCCGGCGGTGTGTTCGGGCTCTTCCTCGCTGTCGTCGTGTTCAACCGCCGACTCGGCCGGGAGATCGGGCCGATGATGACGATGATCGCGATCAACGTCGTCATCGGTTTCACGGCGTCCAACGTGGCGTGGCAGGCGCACCTCGGCGGTGCGGTGGCCGGCGCCGTCGGCGCGCTCGTCCTGTATGCGCTGCGGCGCCGCCCGGTCGCGATGCAGGCCTCGGCGCTGGGCGCGTTGGCGGTGGCGCTCATCGCCGCTGCGTACGTCGACTTCTCGGTCGTGGGTGTCAGCTGGCCGCACATCGTCGGATGATCGTCGCCGTGGGCTGAACGAGGCCCCCGTCGTTCGTGGGGTGCTGCCGTCGGGTGGCACCCCACGATGCGTGTGGATGAGTTGCCTGTGGATGGTGTGCCGTTAGCTGTGGATGACGCGGTGCACCACCTGGGGACGGTGAGGACGAGCCGTCACCCACATGGTTGTCCACAGTTTCCACGGCTGGGGTGGGGAAAAACCCGCGGAACGCCGCTGATCTGTGCCAAGGGGTGGGGGCGATGGGCAGCGTCATCCCCAGCCGTGGGGTGGTTCGTCCACCGTCAGCGGCATGTTTTCCACCGTAAACAGCGGCTCGTCCACCGGCCGTCCACTGTTTTCCACAGGTTTGTCCCCAGGTGTGGAAAACCACACGCGTGTAACTACACACAGGCTGTGGACAAGTCTGGGGACAACGTCGTGGGTTGCAGGCCGCAGGGCGACGCCCGCACCGTCAGCCTTGCGGCGCGGCGCCCGGTGACCTCGTGGGGCCACGATGCAGCGAACCCGAGTGAGCAGACACAGACGAACGCCCGTTCCCACGAGGGAACGGGCGTTCGGTTCGGCGGGGCGTCAGCAGCGGACAGAAGGTGGCGTCACTTCCAGCGCGTCAACATGACGAAGCCGACCATGATGGCCGCGAAGCCGATGACGATGTTGCCGGCGTCGATGCCGGGGATCGGGTAGCTCGTCGTGCCGCTGGCGATGTAGTAGACCATCACCCAGGCGAGCCCGGCGAGCATGAGGCCGAGGGCGACCGGCAGCCACCAGCGGGGGTTGAGGCCGTCTCCGGCGGCGGCGCGCTGAGTGGCGTCGGTGGTCTTGCGGGCCACGGCATGGCTCCCATCTGAGTTCGGTGCGTCAACTAGGGTGAGAGCCTAGTTGATCCGGCCGGGCGATGCGTCGAGTGAAGGAGGCCGACCCCATGAGTGAACGCGACTCCGAGCGCGACCCGTCTGCGACGCCGCCCGCACACGTCGAACGCGCCACCGACGACGCTGCGCGCGACGCGTTGCCGATCGACGAGATGCCGCCCGCGCGCCGTCGCGGCTCGTTGGCGTGGAAGGCCGCCGTCCCGATCGTGCTGCTCGTCGCGGGGGCGATGTTCGGGGTCAGTTCCCGTGCGGCGAACGGCACGGATCTGCGCTCCGACACCACCAATCTCGCTGATGTCGTGCGGCGCGCGGATCAGCGCGTCAAGACCAAGCAGGAGGACGTCGCGACGTTGCGCGCCGACGTCGAGGCGGCGCAGCTCGCTGCGGCGAAGAAGGATTCGGGTGCGGCGCGTGCGTTGGCGCTGACGAAGCAGGCCGACAAGGCGCAGGATCCGGCGGGTCTCGCACCGTTGAGCGGGCAGGCCATCAGCGTGACGCTCGACGACAGCAAGAAGAAGGTCGAGGAGCTGCCGAAGGACGGTTCGCCGGACTGGCTCGTCGTGCACCAGCAGGACGTCCAGGCCGTCGTCAACGCCCTGTGGGAGGGCGGCGCTCGCGGCATCCAGCTCATAGATCAGCGCATCGTCTCGACAAGCGCCGTGCGCTGCGTCGGCAACACGCTCATCCTCCAGGGCCGCGTGTACTCACCGCCGTTCACGATCACCGCCGTCGGGGACCCGGTGAAGCTGCAGGCCGCGCTCGAGGCCGACGAGTCCGTCAAGATCTACAAGCAGTACGTCGACCTCGTTGGGCTCGGCTACAACGTCAAGGCCATCCAGAACACGACGCTGCCCGCCTTCACGGGCTCGGTGACGATGAAGCACGCGCACGTCCAGCCGTGACGCCCGTGTCGCTGCGCCGGCAGCCTGACCCCGGGCAGGATGGCGGCTGACTCATGGGTAGGCGCGTAAACTGCCCGCCGACCCGTGAGTTACCTGGCATCCTGAGCCATCCTGACGGCGGTGTCGGGGCTCCCACCTAGACTGGCGCGCATGACCGATTCGCCGCGCATCCTCGTCGTCGACAACTACGACAGCTTCGTCTTCACGATCGTCGGCTACCTCCAGCAGCTCGGTGCCGAGACGACCGTCGTGCGCAACGACGCGATCAGCGCTAAGGACGGCGCCGACTTCGACGGCGTCCTCGTCTCGCCCGGCCCCGGCACGCCCGAGGACGCCGGCGTCAGCATGGCGATGATCGAGGCGTGCGGTGAGCGCAACCAGCCGATGTTGGGGGTGTGCCTCGGCCACCAGGCGCTCGGCGTCGTGACGGGCTGCACCGTCGGTCGGGCGCCGGAACTGCTCCACGGCAAGACGTCGCAGGTGCACCACGACGGCACGGGCGTCCTCGAGGGGCTCGACGATCCGTTCACCGCGACGCGCTACCACTCGCTGACGATCGACCCGGCCACCGTCACCGACGAACTCGTCGTCAACGGCCGCACCGAATCGGGCATCATCATGGCCGCCCACCACCGCGACCTGCCGCTGCACGGCGTGCAGTTCCACCCCGAATCCGTCATGACGGTCGGCGGCCACCGCATGCTCGCCAACTGGCTCGCGATGTGCGGTTCGACGACGGCCGTCGCCGCCAGCGCCGGCATGGCACCGCTCGTGCGCACCGCCTGAGCGGCACACAGCCCGAACGCCGCGCCCCACCAGCGGCTCTCGAACGAGGAAAGCCCCCGATCCACAGGGCCGGGGGCTTCCTTCGTCAGCTCACTTGCTCGACGACTGCGACGGCGACGGCGTCATCGCGCTACCGTCCGATGTCGACGACGGACTCGTCGACGACGGACTCGTCGACGGCGACGGCGACTGTGTCGACGACGAGGGGGACTGCGACGTCGCGGGCGCGGAACTGGACGACGGGGCCGCTGACGACGAGGGCGGCTGCGTCACGGTGGCCGTCGCGGTCTTTTCGGGTGACTTGCCGATGTAGACGGTGACGGACGAGCCGTTGTTGACCTTCTTGCCGGCGTCGGGCACGTAGACGACCTTGCCGACCTCGTCGGGCCTGTCGGTGACCTGGTCCTTGGAGTCGATCGACAGGTGCGCCTTGTACAGCGCCTGCGCCGCCTCCGACGCCGTCTTGCCCGCCAGGTCGGGCACGGTGGCCTTGCCGCTGCTCTCGTAGAGCGTGATGTCGCTCGACGTGCCGAGTGATGCGCCTGCCTTCGGGTTGCTCTCGGCGATGATGCCGGCGTCGAGGCCGGTGTCGTCCTTCTTCGTCGGCGAGATCTTGATGTGGTTCTCGTCGATGCCGGCGGCGAGAAGGGCCGCCTTCGCCTCGTTGACGGCGTCACCGACGACGTTCGGCACCTTGACCGAGTCGGGGCCCGTGGAGACGGTGAGTGTCACGTCGGAACGTCGGGATGCCTCCGTCCCGCCCGCCGGATCTTGGTCGATGACGGTGTTCTCCGCGGCGTTGTCGGCGACCTCCCGCTTCGTGACGGTGAAGTCGGGCGACAGCGTCTTCGCGGCCTGCTCGTACGTCATGCCGCGCACGCTCGCGACGGTGACCTTCTCCGGCGAGCTGGGCGAGTGCATGAACAAGTAGCCGATGCCGAGGATGGCCGCGAGGGCTGCGACGGCCGCGAGGGCCCACCATCCGGCATGGGATCGGCTGGGTTCGCGCGAGTCGAGTTCGGCCGTCGAGTCAGCGGCAGCCGCCGTCGCCGCGGCGCGGCGCGTCGGGTAGTCGACGACCTCCGTGTGGTCGGCGGACGTCACCGTGCTCGCCTGCGCGGCAGCGGAGATCGGCTGGCCGGAGCGGGCGGCGAGGACGTCGGCGCGGAAGTCGGCGGCGCTCTGGTAGCGATCGTCGCGCCCCTTCGCGAGCGAGTGCAGCACGACCGCGTCGAGCGCCGGCGACACCGACGACTCGTAGAGCGACGGGGGTTGCGGCTGTTCGCCGATGTGCTGATAGACGAGGCTGACGGGCTCGCCGACGAACGGTGCGCGCCCCGTCAGCAGCTCGAACAGGACGCAGCCGGCGGAGTACAGGTCGGTGCGCGCGTCGACGCTCTGGCCTTGCGCCTGCTCGGGCGACAGGTACCGGGCGGTGCCGACGACGGCCTGGGCGCTCGTCATCGTCGCGCCGACGTCGGCGAGGGCGCGGGCGATGCCGAAGTCCATGACCTTGACGGAACCGCCGCGCGTCACCATGACGTTGCCAGGCTTGATGTCGCGGTGCACGATGCCCTTCGAGTGGCTGTACTCGAGGGCTGACAGGACGCCCATCATGATGCGGCAGGCCTCGTCAGCGCTGACCTTCTTCTCCTCGTTGAGGATCTCGCGCAGCGTCTGCCCGTCGACGAACTCCATGACGATGTAGGGGATGTCGACGGTGCCGCCCGCCGCTTCGACGAAGGTGTCCTCACCCGAGTCGTAGACGGCGACGATGTTGGCGTGGTTGAGCCCGGCGGACGCCTGCGCCTCGCGGCGGAAGCGTTGCAGGAAGCTGGGGTCGCGCGCGAGGTCCGATCGCAGGATCTTGATGGCGACGGGGCGTCCGAGGCGCGTGTCGTGGCCGGCGTGGACGTCGGCCATGCCACCGCGGCCGACGAGTTCGCCGACTTCGTAGCGGCCACCGAGGATGCGTGGTGTCGCGCTCATGAGATGTCCTTCGCGAGGGTCGGGATGGGGCGGTGCGCGGCGGCCGTGGAGCGCCGCAGATGTGGGCGAAGATTGCAGATGTGGACGGGAATCGCAGGTGTCATCGCAGGGCCGCCTCGAAGATCTGCTGCGCGGCGGGTGCGGCGACCTCGCCGGCGAGGGTCTCGACGCCCTGATCGCCGCCGTTCTCGAGCACGAGCGCGAGCGCGATCTTGGGGTCGTTCGCCGGTGCGAAACCGGTGAACCACAGGTCGGCGGCCTTGCTCGTGTCGCCCTGCGCCGTGCCCGTCTTGCCCGCGACCTGGTAGCCGTCGACGGCGGCGAGCTTGCCGGTGCCGTTGTTGACGACCGCTTCCATCATCGTCTTGAGGCTGCCGGCCGTGTCCGATGAGATGGGCTTGGACATGATCTTCGGGTCGGTCGAGGAGATGACGTCGAGGTCGGAGTCGACGACGTTCTTCACGAGGTGCGGTTCCATCTGCGTGCCGCCGTTCGCGATCGTCGCGGAGATCATCGCGATCTGCAGCGGCGTGACCCGCACGTCGTACTGGCCGATGGCGGCCATCGCCGTCTGCGGCGTGTTCATGTCGGAGGGGAAGCTCGACGGCGTGACGCGCATCGGCAGGCGCACGACCTGGCCGAAGCCGAACTTCTTGGCCTGTGCGGCGAGCTTGTCCTGGCCGAGATCCATGCCGAGCTCGGCGTAGGCCGTGTTGCAGCTGATCTCGAGCGCGTGCGTCAGTGACGTCTTGTCGTTGTCGCCGCAGGGCAGGTGGTTGTCGTTGGGCAGTGAGTGCGTCGTCTGCGGCAGCCTGATGGTGGCAGGGCCGTTGAGCGTCGACTCGGGCGTGTACTTGCCCGATTCGAGCGCGGCGGCCGTCGTGACGAGCTTGAACGTGGAACCCGGGGGGTACAGATTGCCCGAGATGGTCCGGTTGACCATCGGCTGCGTCGAGTCGGCGTTGAGCTGCTTCCACATGTTGACGACCGACGTCGTGTCGTGCGAGGCGAGGGTCGACGGGTCGTACGTCGGTGAGCTCACCATGGCGAGGACGGCGCCCGTCTTGGGGTCGAGCGCGACGGCCGCGCCGCGACGGTTGCCGAGCGCCTTCGCCGCGGCCGCCTGGATCTTGGGGTTGATCGTCAGCTCGACGTTGGCCCCGGCGGGCTTCTTGCCCGTGACGACGTCAGCGAGGCGGCGGTAGAACAACGAGTCGCTCGTGCCGCTCAGGACGCCGTCGGAGGCACCCTCGATGCCGCCGCCGTTGCCGTAGACGATCGAGCTGTAGCCCGTGACGGGCGCATAGAGCGAGCCGTTCGAGTACTGACGCTGGTAGACGTACTTGTCGTTCGACTTCACGCTCGTCGCGATGGCCTTGCCGTCGACGAGGATGCTGCCGCGTTCCTTCTTGTACCCGTCGTTGATGACGCGGCTGTTGCCGGCGCGGGCGTCGAGCGAGGGCGCCTGGACGACCTGGATGTAGCTCGCGGCAACGAGAACGGCACAGAACAGCATCGAGGCCACGACGCCGAGCTTGCGGATCGGCGTGTTCATCGGATCTTCACCACCTGGGTGTCGTCGGAGCCGAGCGTCGGCTTCGCCTCCGTGACGGCGGGGCGTCGCGCCTGGTCGCTGATGCGCAGCAGCAGCGCGATGATCGCCCAGTTCGCGAGCAGCGAGCTACCGCCGGCTGACAGGAACGGCGTCGTCAGACCAGTGAGGGGGATGACGCGGGTGATGCCGCCGAGGACGACGAAGCACTGCAGGCAGATGGAGAACGCGAGGCCTGTCGCGAGAAGCTTGCCGAAGCCGTCGCGGCAGGCAATGGCGATGCGCAGGCCGCGTTCGACGATGATGGCGAACAGCGCGATCATCGCCGTGAGGCCGACGAGGCCGAGTTCTTCGCCGAAGCTCGACATGATGAAGTCCGAGTTCGCCTCGGCGTAGTTGAACGTCGGGTAGCCACGTCCGAGGCCGGTGCCGGTGAGTCCGCCGAACGCGAGGCCCATGAGGGAGCGGGCGACCTGGTCGGAGAGGCCTGGCGCGAACGGGTCGAGCCAGAGGGTGACGCGGTTCTGGAAGTTGGGGAAGAGCAGGTACGCGAGGTAGCAGCCGCTGAAGAAGAGCCCGAGACCGATGGCGATCCAGCTGCGCCTCTCCGTCGCCACGTAGAGCATGGCGACGAACAGGCCGAAGAACAGCAGCGACGTGCCGAGGTCCTTCTCGAAGACGAGGACGGCGAGGGACGTCAGCCAGGCCAGCAGGATGGGGCCCATGTCGCGCGCTCTCGGCAGCGGGAAGCCGAGCACACGCTTGCCGACGAGACTGAGCGCGTCACGCGTCTGCACGAGGTAGCTCGCGAAGAAGATCGTGAGCAGGATCTTGGCGACCTCGCTCGGCTGGAAGCTGAGCGGCCCGACGTGGATCCAGATGCGGTTGCCGTTGATGTTCATGCCGATGAACGGCAGCAGCGGCATCATGAGCAGCGCGAGGCCGGCGAGGGCGAACGTGAACGTGTAGCGCCGCAGCCGCCGGTGGTCGCGGATGAGGCAGAGCAGCCCGATCGCGGCGGCGACGGCAATGGCCGACCACATGAGCTGTCGGACGGCTGCGCCCTCCATGACGCCCTTGCCGCGGGCCATGTCGATACGACGGATCATGACGAGTCCGAGGCCGTTGAGCAGCGTCGCGGCCGGCAGCAGCACGGGGTCGGCGTAGGCGGCGACGACGCGCACGACGAGGTGGAACACGAGGGCGATGGCGCCCATCCCGACGCCGAGCGTCAGGATGTCGGTCGGCAGCGACCCCTCCACCGCGAGCCCGACGTTCGCGTAGGCGAACAGCACGATGCCGACGGCGAACGCGAGCAGCATGAGCTCGGTGCCGCGTTTCGTGCCTCGGCCCGTGATGGTCGCGAGGTCTGGGCTCACTTCGTGCACTCGTTTCCGGAGGCGGACGCGGCGAGGCACGCGACCATCTCCGCGCGCAGACGCTCGACGGTGGCGGCGGCCTCCTTCTCACTGGAGGCGTCGATGCCGCTCGTCACCTTGGAGCGCCAGAACTCGGGCAGGTCGGCGGTCGGGATGTTCGTGCTCTCCTGTTGATGGCGCAGGTCGATCGGGCCGAGCTTCGAGTCGACGCCTTGATAGACGGTGACGCGGCCGTCCGAATCCTTGATGAAGTACTGACTCTGCGACCACGTCCAGCCCCACACGGCGGCGACGGCGAGGGCGAGCAGCAGGACGAGCGCGGCGATGGCGGCGTAGAGACGTCCGCGGCGACGCGGGCGCGTCTCGGCGAGGTGGGCACCCTTGTCGGTCTCGTCGGGTTCGTCGTCGCCGTCGAGTTCGCGGGAGAGGGCGCGGGCCTTCTCCGCCGGCGTCTGCTCGCGCGTCGGCAGGCTCTGAGTCAGGCCGTGCGCGACGGCGGCGCCGACCACGTCGGGGCGCGCGGCGAGGTCGACGTCGTCGATGTTCGCAACCTCCGCGACGACGACGGTGACGTTGTCGAGCGTCGAGGCCTTGAGGGCGATCTCGATGAGGGAGTCGGCGACCTCGCCGACGCTCTTCGACGCGCCCTCGGTGAAGATCTCCTCGATCGTGCGGGCGCCGACGTAGTCGGAGAGGCCGTCGGAGCACAACAGGTAGCGGTCGCCGACGCGTGCCTCGCGCAGGCTGAGGTCGGGCACGTCGCCCTCGCGGCCCGTCAGGACGCGCGTGACGAGGCTGCGCTGCGGGTGGTGGACGGCCTCGTCGGGGGTGATGCGGCCGGAGTCGAGCAGGCTCTGGACGAAGGAGTGGTCTTTCGTGATCTGCGTGAACTTGCCGTCACGCAGCTGGTAGGCGCGGCTGTCGCCGATGTTCGCCATTGCGAGCTGACGGCCGGTCTTGAGCAGCACGATCAGGGTGGTGCCCATGCCCTCGCGGGTGGGATCGGCGTCCATCTCGCTGCGCAACTTCTCGTTGGCCTCGGCGATGCCGTCGGCGAGCTGGTCGAGAGCGTCGTCGGCGCCGATGTCGTCGCCGTCGAGCTGCACGAGTTCGCCGACGACGGTGGAGCTCGCGACGTCACCTGCGGCGTGGCCGCCCATGCCATCAGCGAGCACGAGCATCGAGCTGCTCGCGTAGGCCGAGTCCTCGTTGCGCTTCTTCGAGCCGAGACCGACGTCGGATCGTGCGGCGTATCTGAGTGCGATGGGCATGGTCACTTCCTCAGTTCGAGGACGGTGCGGCCGATACGGATGCGGGTGCCCGGTTCGACGCGCACGTGCTCACCGATGCGTTCAGCACCGATGTACGTGCCGTTCGTCGATCCCAGGTCGTCGAGGTACCAGCCGTCGGATTCGGGGTAGATGCGGGCGTGGCGACCTGAAGCGAAGTCGTCGCTCAGTACGAGCGAGCACTCGGGGTTGCGTCCGAGCAGGGTGCCGGATTCCGACAGCGGCAGCGTGGTGCCGCGCATCGCGCCTTCGATGATGGCGAGATGCGTCGGGCCCTTGCGCACGGCGCGGGGTGTCTTGGCCTTCGTTTCACGTGAAACAGCGCGCGAGGCGCGGCCACCACCCGTCTTCGCGCCGTACAGGTCGGAGCGGAGCACGCCGACGACGGCGAACACGAAGAACCACAGCAGCGCGAGCAGGCCGTAACGGATGGCCGTCATCGTCAGTTCGTTCATGGGCGGTCTCCGAGATGGATGGTCATGGGGGTGCGCCCGAGGGTCAACCGGTCGCCGTCGTGCACGTGCGTCGAACCGACGTGCTCGCCGTTGACGTAGGTGCCGTTCGTCGACCCGAGATCGCGCACGCTCATGACGAGGTGGGGACCGTCGTGCGTGATGCGGATCTCGCTGTGACGACGGCTGACGCCCGGGTCATCGACGACGATGTCGGCGTCGTCGTCACGCCCGAGGACGGTGATGGCTCCGAGCAGGGGGTAGCGCTGCCCGTCGATCTTCAGCCACGGGCGTTCGCGCGGCGACATCTGACGCGGACGCGCCGATTCCGGGCGCGGCGCAGGCTCGTAGCCCGTCGGGTCGCCGGCGTCGCTGTCGTCATCCCAGGCGTGGTGAGCGTTCGCGTCATGGTTGTCGTGATTCTCGGCGTCGGCGTAGACATCGCCCGAGTAGACGCGACCGTCGGCGTGGGCATCGTCGAAACCGTGGTGGTCGTAGTCGTCGTAGCCGGCTTCGTCTTCGACGAGGTGGTCGCCGGCGGCGTATGAGTCTTGTACTGGCGGGGTGCTGACGTGCGCCTCGCGGTCGAGGTAGCCGCGTTCATCGTTGCGCTCGTACTCGGACGCTGCGGACGGGGGGGCGTCGGCGTGGCCGCGCGACGAGTCGGTGGTGGGCTGCGGGCTGCCGAGCAGGTAGTCCTTGATGCGCGTACCGAACGTGCGGCCGGTCGGGTGCGGTGACGTCGTCGATCCGAGGGCGCTCGCGGCGCTGGCACCCGCGACGCCGGCGTGCGTGCCGGAGTGAGCGTCGTAGGCATCGGACGCATCGCGGGTGTCCAGGTGGGCGTCGTGGTTCGCGCCCGTGGGCTGCGCCGCGGCGTCGTGGCTCGTGTCGTCGTGGTGCGTCTCGCGCTGCGGGCGCGGGTTGTTGCGCTGGTGGGCGAGGGCATCCGCGGCCTTGGCCGTTGCGGGGCGTAGGCGGAAGACGCCCGTCTCGAGGTCGTCGGATTCGGTGAGCACGATCGTCAGGGGGCCGCCGGGCATGTAGCGCTGCTCGTCGGCGTGCTCCTGGGCGCTCGCGATGAGTTCGTCGTCGAGTTCGTCGCCCCACTCGGAGAGGCGGTCGTAGTCGGTCGGCGACAACTCGATCGTGAACAGGTTGGGGACGATGGGTCGCTTGCCCTTGCCGACGGACGCCGCGCGGTCGTCCATGGCGCGGCGGATTCCAGACGCGATCTCGACGGGCTGGACCTCGCTCTTGAACGCGCGCGCGAAAGCGCCGTTGACGCCTTGTTCGAGCTTGCTCTCGAGCTTGTCGAACAGACCCATGGGTGCCTCCAGTCTCGTACCTCACCCCTGAGCGGGGACGTGCGCCCAACGGTTCGCCGGGGTTTTGATCGTAACGGGCGCACTCCTGCCTGCGCTGGATGCAGCGCGCGTCCGCGTGCCTGTGAGGGCGGACGGTTGCGTGGTGGCGGGGCACGGGCGCCGCGCCGATTTGGTGAACTCGCCCAAGGTAGGGAATGATAGGTGAGCACTCGCGCGAGTGGCGGAACGGCAGACGCGCTGGCTTCAGGTGCCAGTGTCCGAAAGGGCGTGGGGGTTCAAATCCCCCCTCGCGCACGCGGGGTAGTTCACGAATCACTGTGGCTACAGCTCACGAATCCCGGTCTGAGAGAAATCTCAGGCCGGGATTCGCGTTTTCCGAGGGGTTTTCGGCCTTGAAATCGCTTGGGTGGGCGCTGTGGCGCTGGCGGTCGATCTGTGAGCCCTGACTTTGATGTTCAAGTCAGGCTCTGCCGGCGCCTTCTCGCAGACCGCGGCCCCCGCGAAGAACGACCACACGACCAGCATCGCGGCCTCGTCAGTCGGAGGGGCCGCGCTCGCTCTCGGCGGATCTACCCTCGTCTACCGCCTACGCAAGAACGCCTGATCATCGTTGATCGCACCCGACGCTCGCCCGAGACAACTGCCCCGCCGGACGCATCCGGCGGGGCAGTCTCGTCAGACGCCGACCCGCTGCGGGTCGGGGGCGTCGAGCGCCGCGCGCGCACGCCGCGTCACCTCGGCGTGATCGAAGAGAAAACGCTGCGCGACCTCGGCGTCCTGATGCACGAGCCGCGGGCGAGTCGGCCCACTCGTCGAATGCAACTCGACGGTGCCCAAGCCCAGCCACCGCTGCAGAGGACCCTGCGCGAGCGCCATCGACTGCACCCGCGCATGTGGCACGCAGACGACTCGGCGCTTCATGCGGCCCTCGCGGATGACGGTCATCGTCGCCGTGCGCGCCCACGCCTCGCGCCGCGACGACAACGGATCGAGCAGCCGCGCTCGCCGGCCGGGCCCGGTGAACATCGCTGCGGCGGCTGATGTCGACGTCGTGCGCTCCGCCATCATCGCCTCGAGCATGAGGTCGCGACCGGTCACATCCGGCGGCGTGCCCGGCTCCGGCAGGACGAGCCCCATGAGCATCATTGCGTCATCGACGGATCCGACCGGCAGCAGGATGGTGTCGGCGTCGTCACCGAGGGCGGAGGAACTCGCGAGGTTCATCCGCACGCGCCACCACCCGAACCGGCGCCACAGCACGGGTTGTGTGAGTTCGACGGCCTGGATGCGGTCGACCGGAATGACGCGACGCGTCGTCGAGGTGAGGCCGTGCGTGACGACGATCCCGTCGGACGTGAGCGCCACGGAGAAGTTCGAGTCGCGCAGGAACGCGCGGACGGCCGCATTCACCGCGCCGAACATGACGAACAGCACCGTCAGCGCGATCGAGAACGCCTCCGACGCGTGCCCCGTACTGACGCCGACACCGAACAGGACGAGCAGGACGACGAAACCCGCCTCCGCGACGAGCGCACCACCCGTCAGCGCCTGGGCGGTGAAGACGCGGTGCGGGGGCACCCTGACGATGGCGCCCTCCGCGTCCGCTGCGACTCGTACGCGATACGGCGCGAGGGCTTCGGTGAGCGTGCCACTCAGGTCGTCGACGACGCCCGGGATGACACCGTGAACGAGTCGACTTCCCAACGATGCACCGGGCCGCGATGCCCTCGCCGTGGCGGCGTCCTCCCGGACGCGCGCGGCCTGGCGGGTCGTGGGCGCCCCGCCCTCGGGTGCATCGCCGGGGTTGGTGGCAGCCTCCTGGCCACCAGCGCCGAGGTTGGTGGATGTCCGTGACGCACCGTCGCTCTCGTGGGAGGTTTCACGTGAAACTCGCACCCGTTCGAGCATCGTGGCGCGCAGTTTCTCGGCGTAGGCACGCCGCAGGTATTCGATCGTCAGGTTGGAATCGCTGCCGCCCGCGACGTCGAACTTGAGCTGGGCGAGGCCGAGCAGTCGGGGAAGTAGCGGCTGGGTGAGGTCGATGGCCTGCACGCGATCGAGACGCGCCTTGCGGTGCGCCTTGCCGACGACGCCCTTGCGCACCTGCAAGCTGTCGGCGTCGACGCGAAACTCGTTCTTGCGCCACATGATCCAGTTGGCGAGCAGCAGCACGGCAAGCACGCCCACGAGAATGGCGAGCGCGACGAGCCAGCGGCTCGCCGCGTATGTCTCGGCATTGCTCGACGACGAGGAGCCACCGGCCGCGCCGTTGAGAGCATCCTTCAGCATGTCCTCGGCGCGGGAGATGCCGATACCGAGGACGACGAGCAGAAACGCGCCGCTCTTCATGACTGGCGTCAACGGGTGAACGCGATGCCATGCTCCGTCGGCGAGCGTGTCGTCGGGCGGCCCGGGGGTGGCGGCCGAGTCGTCGGGCGTGTGGGTATCGGCCATCGTCACAACCCCGCGAGGTGCGCTTCGCCGAGCGCCGCGAGACGATCGCGCAGTGCCTCCGCGTCGTGGCGTGGCATGCCGGGGATGGTGGCGTCGGAAGACGCGGACGCGGTGTGCAGTTCGAGCGTGGCAAGATCGAACATCCGCGCGATCGGTCCACTCGAGACCTCGACGTACTGCATGCGCCCGTACGGCACGACCGTCGTCGTACGGAACATGACGCCCCTGACGATGAGCAGGTCGTCGTCGCGCGTGGCGTACCCGATGTGCCTGACCTGACGCGCGATGACGAGGCCCACCCACACGACGGCGACGATCAGCGCGACGGCGAGGGCAACCGTCACCCAGCGTGGCGCGAAGAACATCGTGGCCGCGACGCCGGCACCGGCGACGACCGCCGCGACGGCGAGCGTCAGCAGGCGCGCCGACGTCAGCCGAGGGCTCACCGGGGTGAGGCCTGGTGGCAAGGGCCGTGCATCGCGTTCGGACATGCGTCCCACCCTAGGTCTGACGGCGCGACGGCCCGGCAGCGGCATGCACGCGGCCGGGAGTTGTCGGGTCTACCAAGAACCTCACCAAACACGCGCACAGCCTCGAACGACGAGCGCTCGACAGCCTCGTGCCTGTTTCACGTGAAACGGCGAGGTTCAGGCCCTCATGATCTGTTCGGCGACATCGTCGAGGTCGCGGCCCATGCGCACGTGCACCCCGCGCCCGAGGTCGAACCCTTCGTCGTCGAGCCGCCCATGGGTGAGGGGTGCGTCATCGAGGCCGGCGAACCAGACCTCATGCCCGTCAGCCGCGAGGCGCCGCACCGTCTCGAGGATCATGCGGGCCGCGGTCTCGTCGAGCGCGTGGACGTCGACGAGGTCGAACACGACGGTCTTCGTCGTCGGCGGCTCGTCGCTGATGAGCCGGACGACGCGCTCCGCGCCGGCGAACCGGATGTCGCCCTGCAGGTCGTAGACGTGCGCGTCGACGCCGCGCGAACCTCGCCCGAGCGGAACGACGTGGGAGTGTCGGACGACCGAGCGGGCGGGCGGCGGGACGTCCATGAGGTGCATGTCCATGTCTTCGCTGAGTCGCTCGAAGACCTGCACCCCTCGGGCCGAGTGGCCGTGCTCGTCGAGCGGCGGCGAGAACGTCGCGAGCCCCACCTGCCCGGGCAGCGCGCCGATGATGCCGCCCCCGACGCCGCTCTTGGCGGGGATGCCGACGGCCGTCAGCCAGTCACCGGCGGCGTTGTACATGCCGCAGCTCAGCATGACCGACAGCACCTGGCGGGCCGTGCGCGAGCTGACGACCTGCTCACCGGTCACCGGGTGGAGGCCGCCGTTGGCGAGCGTCGTCGCCATGACGGCGAGGTCACGCGTCGTCACGCGCACGGCGCACTGCTCGACGTAGCCGTGGACGACGACGTCCGGGTCGTCCGTCAGCATGTCGTAGCTGCGCAGCATGTGCCCGATGGCGAGGTTGCGGTGCGCGTCGTGCCATTCCGATTCGGCGACGGTCCTGTCGATGCTCAGCTCGCGCCCGGCGAAGGCCGACAGACCGGCGACGATGCGTCGCACGCGCGCCGACTCGTCGTCATCGGGGGAGGCGACGAGAGAGTGCGCCGTGATGGCGCCGGCGTTGATCATGGGGTTGAGAGGGCGCTTGCTGCCCGCCTCGAGGCTGATCTCGTTGAACGCCTCACCGCTCGGTTCGACGCCGATGCGACGCTGCACCTCGTCGAGGCCGCGATCCTCGATCGCCATCGCGTAGACGAACGGTTTGCTGACCGACTGAATGGTGAACTCCGCCTCGGCGTCACCGGCGCTGTAGATCATGCCGTCGACGGTGGCGATTGCGAGGGCGAACAGTGACGAGTCGACGCGGGCCAGTTCCGGAATGTAGTCGGCATTCCGGGCATGGGCGTCGGGCGGGCAGGCCTCGAGCGTCGCCGCGAGGTAGTCAGGAATCAGCGAGATCATCGAGAAAACCGTACGACCTGCGTCTTGTCGCGGACGAATCGGTTGCTCCGTGCGTGCAAATGCACGCGGGTCCATTTGCACGCACGGAGGTCGTCGGGAGGCATCGGCCATGCGGTGCGGGCGTTGTCTCAGGGTGGCTAGCGCATTTTATAGACGCGTAGAGATTGTCCGATCACGCAGTGGCGGCGAGCATGGTGACATGCACTCTGAAACGACGCCGGACGCGGCGACGAGCGGCCCTGCTGGGCATGACATGAACTGGCACGACGTCTACGGGGGCGAGCAGGTCTGGAGCGGCAACCCGAACGACGCGCTCGTCGCGGTGCTCATGAAGCAGTTGGCCGACTTATCCCCGGGTCGAGCGCTCGACGTCGGCTGCGGTGAGGGCGCTGACGCCATCCACCTCGTCGAGCGAGGCTGGCAGGTGACGGCGCTCGATGTCGCGGCGCCCGCGCTGGAACGGGGACGCGCGGCAGCCGAGAAGAGGGGAGACGACGTGGCCTCCCGTATCACGTGGGTGTGCGCGGGGCTGCTCGACGCGGCCTTGGCGCCCGAAAGTTTCGATCTCGTCAGTGTTTTCTATCCCGCTCTACTGCGCACCGAAGATCAGTCGATCGAGCGCTCGCTTCGCGACCTCGTCCGCCCCGGTGGCGCATTGATCGTCGTGGCTCACGCGCACGTCGATCGCGATCGCGCGCTCGAGCACGGCTCCGACCCGGACTCCTACGTCACGATCGCCGACGTGATCGGCCGCCTCGGTGAGGGGTGGCAGATCGAGCAGTTCGAGTCGGAGCGCCACGTCACCGAGGGTGCCGGTGCCCACCACCAGGCCGACATCGTTCTCGTCTCGCGTCGTAGCGACTGATCAGCTGCGCCCCGCGCCGGGCGCATGATCAGCTGCGCGCCCGCGCCTCGCGCACCGACGCGCGGGTCAGTGGCGGGTAGATCGTCTGGGCGCTGCCGCGGCGGTAGAGCTTGGCGGGGCGCCCGCGCCCGACGCGGCTGTCGCCCGTCTCCTCGACGAACCCGTCGACGCTCAACACCTTGCGGTGGAAGTTCGCAGGTTCGAGCCAGCCGCCCCACACGGCTTGGTAGACGTGGCGAAGCTGCGACATCGTGAACTCGTCGTCGAGGAAAGCCGTTGCGACAGAGGTGTATTCGAGTTTGGAGCGGGCGCGTTCGACGCCGTCGGCGAGGATACGCTGGTGGTCGAACGCGAGCGGCATCCCGAGCGCTTCGTCGACCGGTACCCACACCGCTTCGAGCGCGTCGGACGCCGCTTCGAGGTCGGGAAGGCGCGCGCCGAACACCGTCCACGCGACGCCGATGACGCGTTCCGGCCGCGGGTCGCGCTCGACCTCGGTGTACGTGCGCAACTGCTCGAGCACGACGTCGCGCTCCGCGATGCCGACCTCTTCACGCAGCTCGCGATAGGCGGCCTGCTCCGCCGACTCGCCGTGACGCATGAAACCGCCCGGCAGCGCCCACTTGCCTCGCTCCGTCGCGGCGGCCCGCCGGATGAGCGCGACGTGCAGTTCGTCGTCGCGCAGGGTGAGCACCACCATGTCGGAGGCGACAAGGGCGACCTCGCGATCAGCGTCAGACATGCCCCGAGTCTAGTCAGCGCGACGATCGACGCCGCCCGGCCCGCCGTTTTCGCAGCCGCCGACGCAACCGCTGCCACCGGATCTGCGTGCGCCACCATCGCGGCAGCGCGGCGCACTCCTCGAGCGGCAGCGGCGCAGCGCGGCGCCCCGCCTCGTCGAGACAGCGTCGCAGCACCTCGACGAGCACGCGCACGTCGTCACCGGCGCGATGCGCGTTCTCGACGGGGATGCTCCAGTACTCGGCGAGCGTGCCGAGACGCAGGTTGTCGGTCGGCAGCTCGAGCCCCCGCGCGAGATGCCACGTGCACAGGCGTTCGCTGACGGGCAGCTCACGCCCGGCGCGGCGCGCCTCCGCAGCGAGGAACGCCCAGTCGAACGCCGCGTTGTGGGCGACGAGGATGCGCCCATCGAGCAGTTCGCTCAGTTCGTCGACCAGGTCGGCGAAACCGGGTGCGTCGCGCACGTCGTAATCGCTCAACCCGTGGATGTGCACGGGCCCGGTGCCCCCGCGGGCTCGCACGAGCGAACTCCACTCGCGCTCCAGGCCTCCTGACGGCGTCAGCTGCGTCACCGCCACCTCGATGACGCGGTGCCGCAGCGGGTCGAGCCCGCTCGTCTCCACGTCGACGACGGCGAAACCGCGCCGCGCGGGCGGGGGGACAACGCTCGGTGCAGGCATGTGAGCCACTTCCCGTTGCTGGTCGCGCGCCACCTCGTGAGCGGCGCGTCGCCGTCTCCTGCGGCGATGACTTCACCGTACGAGTGAGCACCGACAACCCCGGAACGACGCGGTTCTCACGCCATCGCGGCGCCCCCTGACGTGAGGGGGCGCCGCGACGAACGAGCTCAGAGAAGGGCCGCCGCGGTCACGGGCTGACCATGCCCCCGTTGACGTTGAGCGTCTCGCCGGAGACGTATCCCGACTCGGCGCTCGCGAGGTATACGTACGCACCTGCGAGCTCTGCGGGCTGGCCTGCGCGCCCGAGGGGCGTGTTCTGGCCGAACTCGGGGATGTTCTCCTGGAACTGCCCGCCGGAGACCTGCAGCGGCGTCCAGAACGGGCCCGGTGCGACGGCGTTGACGCGGATGCCCTTCGGCCCCTGCTGCGCAGCCAGAGCCTTGCTGAACGTGTTGATCGCGGCCTTCGTCGTCGCGTAGTCGAGCAGGTGCTCGCTCGGGCCGTAGGCCTGGATCGAGGTCGTGTTGATGATGGTGGAGCCGGCCGGCATGTGCGGCAGCGCCTCCTGAGTGATCCAGAACATTGCGTAGACGTTCGTCTTGAGCGTCTGGTCGAACTGCTCGCTCGTGATGTCGGCGATGTCGGCCTGCGCCTGCTGGAAGCCGGCATTGTTGACGAGGATGTCGAGCCCACCGAGCTTGTCGACGGCGTCACGCACGAGTTGACGCGCGGTCCCCTCCTCGCTGATGTCGCCCGGCAGCAGGTGGGCCTGACGCCCGGCGTCCTCGACGAACTTCGCGACCTCGGCGGCGTCCTTCTCCTCGCGCGGGTGGTAGCTGAGCGCGACGTCGGCGCCCTCACGCGCGTAGGCGATGGCGACGGCGCGCCCGATGCCGGAGTCTGCCCCCGTGACGAGGGCCTTGCGCCCCTGGAGACGGCCGGTGCCGCGGTAGGTGTCCTCGCCGTGATCGGCCTTCGGCGTCAGCTTCGCGTCGAGCCCGGGCCACGTCAGCTCCTGCTTGGGAAAGTTGTTCGAGGGGTACTGCGTGACGGGGTTGGTGAACGTGTACTGATCGGTTTTCTTGTCGGTCATCGCGGGCCTCCTGGCACGTCGGGCGATCCGGAAAATGTGGCGAACAGTGGTGCAGCACTGGCTTGTTCAGGACGCTACCCGTGCGCGAGCACCGTCGGCAATGACCCGTGAGGGTGGATGCCGCACCCCCACGTTGCACCGTCATCCCTTGTAGCGTTTGCCCGTCTTCTTGCGCTCGCGCAGCACGCCCTGTGGCCGGCCGTCGTCGTTCGGTGCCAGACCGCCCTGGCACGTCGGGCAGCTGAACAGGGTCCGCTCGCGCCCGGGGTCGCCGGCCATCGCGACGCGGATCGTGTCGTTGCAGCGCAGGCACGCCATCCCCGACCGGGCGTGGACGTAGCGGTCCTGCCCCGCGCGGGCGTCACCCGTCGACGATTGCACCCCGGTGCGTCCGCTGACGAGCATGAGGCGTCGCGCGTCGTCGAGCACCGCCTCGAGCACCCCGTCCGGCATCGCGGCGAGTTGCGTCCACGGCAGGATGCGGTGCACCCACAGCATCTCGCTGATCCAGAATGTGCCGAGACCGGCGACGAGCCGCTGGTCGAGCAACGCCTCACCGACCGGGCGTTCGGGCTGTGCGCGCAGGTTGTCCAGCGCCCGCCCGCGCCCGCCGCCGTCCCAGTCATCGGCGAGCAGATCGGGCCCGAGGTGCCCGACGACGTCGCACTCGCGCGCGGTCTCGAGGACGTCGAGCACCCCGAGCTTCGAGCCGACGGCGAGCGTCCGCGGGGTGTAGAGCAGCGCCCGCGTCGTGTGGGCGGTGACGGCGCGTCGGACGTCGGCCTCGGCGCCGGCAGCGGCGCGTCCCTGGAGGGTCGACGGGGCTGGCAGCAGGCTCCAGCGGCCCTCCATCTTGAAGTGGGAGTGGATCGTCACGCCACCCTCGAGCCGATGCAGCATGTGCTTGCCGTGCGTGACGACGGGCAGGCACTCGCGCCCCGAGAGATCAACCGTCGCGAGCCGCGGCGTGCGCAGATCGGTGCGCGTCAGGCGTTGCCCGAGCAGGGCGCGGTTGAGGCGCGCCGCAGCCCACATGACGGTGTCGCCCTCAGGCACGGGGCCTCCTTCGGTCGTCGTGGCACGGCGTTCTCAGCGAAGTATGAGCGATGTTTCACGTGAAACGCAGGGAAAACGCCGACGGCGACATTGGCCGTGTACGCCAGTCTTTGCGACGATATCTCCCGATCAAGCCACGGGGAGGGAAAGAAAAATGAACCACATGCGCAGGGGAGGCGTCGCGCTGGCCGCGGCGCTCACCGTCATGCTGACCGGGTGCGGCGCCGTCGAGGACGCCGTGTCGAAGGCCACCGATTCGGCGAAGAGTGACGCCGCCGACGCGACGCCGAGCGGGTCGGCGCCGTCGGCCGCATCCGGTTCGGCCGACGAGCCCATCGGCCGCGCCTCGATCGACCTGGGCGGCTCCGCCTCCTCGTTGCCGCCGGAGAAGATGTCGAGGCCCGACGCCACGGACTGCTACGCGGGGTCCTCACGTATCTATGACCGGCACGGCGTGACGTGCGTCGAAGCGCGCTCGGCCATGCAGAAGTACGAGGCGACGCCCGCGTCAGCCAAGGGCAGCGAGGCGCGCATCGACGCCTACACGTGCTCGCACAATCCGGACATCATGGTGACGCAGGGTGCCGCGCCGGCGAAGTGCGTCGACGGCTCCGGCAACGTCGTCTTCAACTGGCGTTACCCCGGCGCACCGCAGCCGGCCAGGGGCTGACGGCTGCCGCCCGGCGTCGGCGAAACCCCCACCGTCGGCAAGACGCCGAACGCCGCGCCGAGTCGCGCTGCGGCGGCCCGGCCCGGCGTCCGATTCGGAGGATCTGCTCGTCCTGTCAGGCCTGACGGGTGACGCGCACCCGGGCGCCGTTGCCCGGCATCGTGGGCAGCTGCGTCCAGGAAAAGTCGAGACCCTTGGGGTCGATCTCGACACCGGGCGTGCACAGACCGGAGATCGTCACCGACAGTGCCGTCACGGCGATCTTCTCGCCGGGGCAGCGGTGCCCGGTCGCGACGTCGCCGCCGCCCTGCGGGATGAAGTTCTCGATCTGCTCGGCGTCCTCGACCCCGAGGAAGCGCTCCGGCTCGAAGCTGTCTGCGCGCTCCCAGCCGCTGGGGTCGGTGTTCGTGCCGAGCACGTCGATGAGCACGCGCTGGCCCTTGCGGATCTTCTGCCCGCCCCATTCGAACGTGTCGCGCGCGAACGCCGGCAGCATCGGGACGAACGGCGACGTGCGACGCACCTCCTGCGCGAACGCGACGGCCGTCGGATTCCCGAGCAACGTTCCACGTGAAACCACCTCGCCCGCGATGCGCTCGCGGTACTCGGGATGCTCGACGAGCGCACGCGCCGCGAAGGCGGCGAAACGCGCGACCGCAATCGTCGGTCGAGTGGCGTTCTGCAGTTCGACTCCGGCCGTGTGCTCGTCGAGCAGGGAGCCGTCGAGGTGGGTCTGCTTGGCGACCTCAGCGAGCGCGGTGCCATCGGCGGGCGTGATCTCACCGCGACGCGTGCGCGCGACGAGGTCGGCGGCCCACGCGTCGCAGCGGCGGCGGTTGAGCCACGCCTCGACGTGGGCGGGGCTCTTCTTGCCGAACCCGTCGACGATCTGGCCGAGGCGCTCGGCCCAGACGTCGAGCTCGGCGTCGTCACCGGGGATGCCGGCCCAGCGCAGCGCGGCCCGTCCGTATGTGATGACGCTGCCGTCGTACACCGTGCCGGGTGCCTCGACCCAGCGCTCCAGCGTCTTGCGCATCTCGTCCTCGAGGTACGGCATGAGACGGCGCACCTGAGCGTCGTCGTACGCGATGCGCACGAACATGGCCTTGCGGTGACGGTGCTCGTCGTCGTCGAGGCCGTGGACGGCGCCCTTGCCGAACAGAGGGCCGCGGATGGGCAGCGGCATCGCGCCGTCACGCTTCATGCGGGTCGTGTCGTAGAACAGCTCGACGCCTTCGCGCCCGCGCACGAGGAGGGCTGGTTTGCCGAGCATGCGCAGACCGAGCGGACGCCCGTCGCCGGCGTCGCGCCCGCGCGCCTCGCGGACGCGGCTCTGGAACAGGTAACCGTCCGCGAGGAAGGCGGCCGTCTGATCCGGCAGCTTGCCCAGCGTGTCGGCGATCTTCGTCGTGATGGTGCTCATGCTGACCCCGATTCGCTTGGAGAACAACGGATTTGTCCCCAGCCTAGGCACGCCGCCAGAACGCCCGCTGAGTGCCTCATGACATGTGAGAGCGAGGTCTCGCGCTCGGCTGCCCGAACGGCGCGCCGAGGTGGGCGATCCGCCGAGAGGCAGCCGAGACGGTGGGCGTCCAGTCGAAACCGCCGTCTGAGCGCCGGGCGTCACCCGTCGCGCAGGGCCTCGATGAGTTCGTCCTTCGTCATCGTGCTGCGGCCCTCGACCTCGAGTTCGCGGGCGCGCTCACGCAGTTCGTCGACGGTCCAGTCGTCGTAGCTGCCGTGCTCGCCGCCCTTGCGACCAACGGCGCTGCGTGACGAGTTCGCGGCCGCGTTGGCGATGCGGGCCGACTTCTCCTTGCTGTTGCCCTCGCGCCGCAGCGCCTCGTACATCTCGTCGTCCTTGACCGACGGGCCCGGGTCGTCGTTCGAGCCACGCTTGTCCTGGTTCTTCGCCACGTCACTTGTCCTTCCATGCGCGTGATGCAGACGTCTAGATCATCCCTCGGCCGTGAGTAGTTCTACTCACCCTGCGAGGTGGGATCCAGTGATCTCATGGGCCCACGCAAATTGGAATCAACGCCCTCGTGCGCGCCTTCTTCGTCGGTCTTCTGCCGGTGCTTGCCGGGCAGCGCGGGCGCCGCGGTCGGCGCGCGTCAGCACCGCCCATGACGTCGCACCGCGGTCACGGTGCGTAGACGACATTCGTCACGGCCACCGTCTTCGGGGCCATGTTGTTGACGCTGTACTGCGCCGTCCACGTCGCGTTGGTCTTGTCGAAGTATTTCTGCCCAGCACCCTTCGTAGGGTCGAAATCCTTGGGCAGCAACAGGACTGCGTCGCCGGCGCTGTCGCAGTAAAGCCAGCTGCGACGGTCTTGGTAGTGCGTCGTCTGGTCGTGCGACGCTGCAGAACACGTGGCCCCGTTGGCGAGCTTCACCTGCAGGGGAGTCGGCTGCTCGCCGGGGTCGCGCGGCCGGATCTTCGACACGTTCGACGGGAACCGAACCGCCATCTTCTGTTCGAGGCTCTGCAGGCACAGCACGTTTCCGGTCGCCTTCTCCTTCTGGCACGCGATGAGACCGGCGGCGATCGCCCCGCACGTGAAGGACTTGCCGGTCTTGGAGTAGGGGCTCACATCGGCGCTGGGTGAGGACGAATCGAAGCCCATGCTGCAGCCGTCGTTGTCGAGGGTCGGCACGTTCCACGATGCGTCGGGCCAGACGGTCGTGCTGACGGTGGGGACACCAGCGACGGTGGCAGGGGCCGACGATCGCGCGGTGTTCGATGCTCGGGACGAAGAACCGGCCGGGGAGGGCGACGTCGCGGACGGTTCCGAGGGACCTGACGACGCGCTCGCGCTGGTAGCTGCTGAGGACGACGATGTCGCGGACGACGATGTCGACGTAGCGGCAGCTGGCGTCGAGGTGCTCGAGGAGGCTGACGTCGAGGAACTCGGTGAGGGCGAGGTGCTCGTCGCGCTGGGTGGCGTGGAGTCGGCGGTCGTGTCGCCGGAGCCGCCGCATGCCGCCAGGGCGAGCGTCAGCGCACCGAACGACGCGAGGGCGAGTGAGCGGGTACGGGTCATGTTGTCTCCCGGGGTCAGCGTGCTGCCTGTGGGTTCACCATGAGCACATCACACGTGGGCGCCGCGTGGTGGTTCGGCGTGTGCAGTACCCAAGGTTCACGCGACGTTCGTGCTGGCTCGCCTCGAGAAGGGGCGGCATGCGCTCCGACGAGTACCCACACGCGGTCGTCACCAACGCCGACGAACCCGGCGTCGACGAGCCGACGAGCTGCCGAGACCAACCACGCAAGCAAGCGAAGAGCCGTGAACCGCAGCGGCTCTCCCCGTCATTCGCTCGAGGAGAGCCGCCGATGCGTCAGCGGCGCGGCTGGCCGTTGGAAGCGGTCGTGCCGCCGTCGACGGGGATGATCTGGCCGGTGATGTACTGAGCGTCCTTGGTCGACAGGAACAGCGCGATGCCGGCGAGATCCTCGGGCACACCGACGCGGCCGAGCGCGAGGCGGTCGACGAAGGGCTGCAGGTCGTCGTCGCTGCCGGCCATGTCCGCCGTCATCGGCGTCTTGGTGAAGGCGGGCGCGATGCCGTTGATGCGCACGCCCTTGGCGCCCCAGTCGAGGGCGGCGCTCTGGATGAGGCCGTTGAGCGCGTACTTCGTCGAGTTGTAGACGGGCTGGCCCCAGTCGCCGCCGATGCCGCTGACGCTCGTGATGACGGTGATCGAGCCGTTCGTCTTCGCCAGTTCGGGCAGCGCTTCCTTGAGCATGTAGAAGAAGCCGTCGACGTTGGTGCCGTAGGCGGCGGCGAAGTCTTCGTCGCTCGTCTCGGTGACGTCACCGCCGACGTGCTGGCCGGCGTTGTTGATGACGACGTCGAGGTGGCCGTACGTGTCGACGGCCGTCTTGACGAGGGCGGCGACGTCGTCGTGCTTCGACACGTCGGTCTGCACGGCGAGGGCGTTGTCGCGCCCGGCGATGACCTCGTCGAGCTTCTCCTTGCGGCGCCCGGCGACGACGACGGTGGCGCCGTTGTCGAGGAACGCATCGGTGATGGCGGCGCCGATGCCGGTGCCGGCGCCCGTCACGATGACGACCTTGCCCTTGACGTCGTACGTGTTCGCTGTCATGACCATGCTCCTTCGCGCGGGGTCGTGGCTGATGCCACCTGGTTGTTTCCAGCCTGTCGCGCAACGGTGTTCGCGTGCAACTGCGGCGCGGATGGCGGGGTGGGCGCGGGGTGCGACGTCGCCGCGCGGACGATGCGTGGCCGATGCGGCAGCGCGGCGCTCGCGGGCGGCTTGCAGTGCGGAGCCGTACGCTGTGCCCTCGTGTCGAGCATCTTCGAGTTCATCCTCAACCTGCCGCCGTGGCTCGTCCTCGTGTGCGCGTTCCTCTTTCCTGCGCTCGAGGCGTCGGCGTTCGTCGGTGTGGTCGTGCCGGGTGAGATCGGCGTCGTGCTCGCGGGGGTCGTCGCGAATCAGGGGAAGTTACCCGTGTGGGCGGTGCTCGTGGCGTCGATCGCGGGGGCCGTCATCGGCGACTCGATCGGCTACGAGGTCGGCAAGCGTTGGGGTGAGCAGATCCTGAGCAAGCTGCCCGACCGCCTGCTCGACAAGCGCAAGATGGAGAACGCGAAGGACGCGCTGCGCCGTCACGGCGGCAAATCGGTGTTCTTCGGGCGTTTCACCGCCGCGCTGCGCGCCCTCATCCCCGGTGCCGCGGGCATGAGCGGGTTGCCGTACGTGAAATTCGTGTTCTGGAACGCGCTCGGCGGGTCGATCTGGGCGACGGCGTTCGTCCTCATCGGCTACATCGCCGGCAGCCAGTACAAGTCGGTCGAGCGTTACGCGAACTGGATCGGCATCGCCCTGCTCGTCGGCATCATCGCCTTCTTCGTCGTCAGGCACTTCCGCGGTAAGCGCCAGAACGAGCACGCCTGACTCACACACGTCTGAGTCCGAGGCGCGCGCAGCCCCGGGCGGACGGACGACGCCCCGCCGACAGCATCCGTCGACGGGGCGTTCACACGTCCTGGTGGCGGTTCAGTCGCACTGCCAGCACACGCCGCTGGCGGGCAGCTGGGTGAAGCATGACGGGCAGACGGGCTGCGGTTCGTCCTCGCGCTTGGCGGCGCGGGTGCGTTCGGCGGCGCGGTCGGCGCGTTCGCGGCGCACGATGACCTGTTCGGGGATGCGTGCGACGCCGCCGCTCTCGGGCAGGTCGGTGGCGTAGGCGCGGTAGCACATGAGGCGGTGTTCGGCGGCGTCCGCTTCGACGTCGGGTTCGCCGACGAGTTCTGGCATCGTCAGGCCCTCGGCGATGGGCGTGCGCCAGTAGGCGGTGCCGACGGTGCCGTCGGTCTTGAGGCACAGCGACGTCAGGGGCGGGTCGCCGGCGGTGGCGGCCTGCACGGCGCACAGTTCGAGGATCTTGCCGACCATGTTCGCCGGCGTCGACGAGGTGTGGATGCCCGATTCGCGCTGCACGTGCTGTGCGAGCTCCTTGTAGGTGATGAGGCCGTTGTAGTGCGTCGCGACCTGCTGCAGCCGCTCGTAGGCGATGCGCGTCCAGACCTTCAGGGCGTCGGCGAACTCGACGGGCGTGCCGTCCTCCGCGCGGTAGGTACCTCGTGGTGCGGGGGACGTCGACATCAAGCCTCTTTCGTCGGTTTCGTCGGTGGGGGTGCCTCGAATTATCCCCCGGCGCGCTGGGGGGCTGCGACCAGCAGCATCGTGAGATCACCCACGCTTGCCTGGGCGTTTCGTCGACATCGCGGGTGCCCGACGTCGGGGTGGGTGACGTGGCGCGGCGGAACAGGGACGATGGGGGCATGAGTGATGGTGGACGCATGAGACGCGACAGGTTCGACGGGCACATCGCCGGCGTGGGGACGACGTCGGGTCGACGTTTCGTCGTCGGACGGTGGTCGCGCTCGCCGTTGGGATCGTTCGCGGACGTCATGGTGGCGCACCCCGACGGGCGACGGGAGCTGCTCGCCCCGAACGACGAGGTGGCCGAATACGTCTGTGCGACCTATCAGTTCGACGACGTGACGGTCGTCGACGTCGCGATCGACGGCGCCACGGGGGCTGGTTTCACGTGGAACATCATGGCCGGTGAGTTGGATCTGAGCCTGACGTTCGGTCGTCGTCTCGCGCTCGCGTGGCCGCTGTGGCCGATTCGTGGGGCGCTCGTTCACCCGGGCACGGCACGCGCGATCGACCCGTTCGCGCGCGTGCTCATGCCGGGGGTTCGCACGGCGGGGACGGCCGGAAACGGGCGTCGCGAGTTCTATCTCGCGCAGGATCTGCGCGCCGTCACGGCCGTGCGCGGCACGTGGGCGGGCGATGACGTCGGGGCGCTCGCGGACGTCACCCCTGAGCCCGGTTTCGGATTCAGCTCGACGCCGCGCCGACCAGCCGTCACGACGGTGACGACGTTCGTCGAGGTGCCTGACTGAGGGGCTCAAAGCTGAACTCATAGTGCGCGGCGGATCATGAGTTCAACGCAAGAGCGTCGCGCTGCAACGGTCCACAGCTCTTCATCGGGGTTGTGGGGGCTGATCTTACAACCGAACTCATACTTACCGCGCCCACCTAGCGGGGCCCGGCGGGAGCGCGGCGAGGCGCGGGGGTGTTCGTGTCTCGCGGTTCGGCGCTGGCCGCTGATGACGAGGTCTGCTGCGCCCCGATCAAGAGCCCTCCATCGCGATGGTGTGGGGGTTGTCACCGCTGGGGGCTACGTTGTGAGCGGGCCGAATGAGTCGGTCATCGAGCGACGAGGGGTGGATGGCGTGAGTGTGACGTGGGGTGAGGCGCGTCGGGTGCAGGAGGCCGGGCCGCAGCAGGCTTGGTGGCCGCAGGGTGAGCAGCCGCAGTGGGCGCGGGTGACGCCGTCGGATCTCATCGCCGTCACCAGTCAAGACGACGACGCGGACGCGGTGGAGCTGCCGGGGCTGTGGCGTCTCGATGCCTACGACGAGGAGCGCGAACTCGTCACGTACGAGCTGTGCCTCGCATCCGTCGACGGCGGACCGGCCGGCGAGCCGACGTTCGTGTGCCATGACGCAGGGGCGGTCGTCAGGTTCCGCGACGACCTGACGTTCGAGACCGGCGACGATGCACAGCCGCTCGTCGCATGGTTCGCGTGGCTGCAGCGTCGTGATGCGCTCATGGCGTCGGAGCCGCGTAGCGATGAGTGGGCGGGCGACGACGTCGACTCGCAACTCGAGCGCGCGGAGGCTGACGTCGTCGCGATGGGCGAGCAGACAGCGCTGCTGTCGGTGTTCGACAGTGTTGCGGCGATTCGCGAGTGGGTGGCACGGCTCTCGCCGAAGCCGCTCGTGCCGTTCGAGATCGTCGCGTTCGACGCGGCTGGCTGGCTCGAGGCCAAGCGTGCGCAGGATGAGGACGGCCTGTTGCACCAGTACCACGAGACGTCCGACGACGATCCATCGCAGATCGTCGTGAAGTGGCTCGCGGTGAAGCCCGACGTCGAGTCGGCGCAGACGTGGTTCACGACGGCGGACGGCGGTGTCGGCTCGGCGTACGTGTGGGGTTACTCCGAAGGGGGCGGTCAGGTGTCAGCGTTCGCCGTCGAGCGGGCGCTCGCATGGGGTGAGGTGGCGCCGTTCGTCGCCGACGAGTTCGCGGACGATGTACCCGCGTCTCGCCGGTGGATAGCCGTGCGCGCACAAGGCATGGTGTCGGGTATCGCTGTGCCCGTGGAGGATTCGTTCGTCACGGTGTCGACGGATGCGGACGGAGCGAGCTTCGTGTTCCGCGCCGAAGAGGCCGAGACGAGCGTCGCGCGCAGGCGTGCCGAGCAGGATTTCCGGTTGAAGTGGGCGCGCTGGTTCAACACCGACGAGGAACTGACGCGTGACGAATTGGCGCGCGGCGTCGGCGCTGTCGAAGCGACGATGAAGGAGCTGGCATGACGAACGTGACGCACGAACTCGACTTGGGCGACACCGGGTTCGACGAGTTCGACGACGGCGATAGCACCCGCTGCACGTGGAACGAGTGCGTGTGCACCGAGACCCCGACGCACTACGTCGTGTTCGCCGAGCACGCCGGCGGCGGCGACGCGCAACTCTTCTGCGCGCGCCATTACGTGCTGACGCTCGCGAAACTCATCGAACTGCACCTGCCCGAGTGTTCGGGCGGCGCTGACGATCACGTGTTGAGGTACGGCTCGCTGGCCGAGTAGCGCCCGCGTCAGCGTTACGGCATGCACCTCTATCCTCAGTCTGGCGAACGCTCACGGGTTTGCGATTTCTCGGATGAGGATCACTTCTCGCAGGCGACTCCGTCTCCATCACGATCGAGCTTGCGGCTGTACCCAGGTTGGCCGGCGTAGAGCGGAGCAGCCCCTGCTGCCTTGACCTGCCTACAGTTGCTGTAGCTGGCGGAGCCAGTGGGTTCGGCGTCTGGGGTGTCGGGCTCGTCCGTCCTTTGCGGCACCACGGGTGCAATGGGCTCGCTGGTCGCGGGCGTTTCGTTGCGAGTCGGTGCTGTTGATCGCGTTGTCGCGGCCCGCGGGGTGACGGGTGTTGTTCGGGAACGCGTGCTGTCCGAGGTATCTCGTTCCTGGCTGGTCTCGGCCGTGCTCGCCGTGCTGGCGGCGGTGCTCGTCGTGGGGGTTGTCCGAGATGGCGCCACGCTCGACTGAGTGGCGGTTGTCGTAGCCGATGACGCGGAGACTGACGGATTCGAACTGGCGCCTGAGCCGCCATTGCACTGCGCGACGAGCAATGAGACAAGGACGAGACCAGCGCCTCCCATTCCGACCTTTTTCAGAAGGCCCGTTCGGTTGGCGGTTGACGCCGTCGACGAGGCCGCCACCGTAGCCCCACTTGGTGTCTGACGGGGCCAGGAGCGTGGGATCGACTGCGGCAGGTTGTGAGCCCGGGTTTGCGTCACGGGCTGCGTTGGCTCTGGAACAGTTGGGGCCTGGTCGTCTGCGCCCCGGTTCTCGTAGCGCTGGCGCAGGTTCGCGGCCGTGTTTCGGGCCGTTCGCGTGGCTTCCGCCGCCGTGCTCGCCGCCGCGCGTCTGGCTTCTGCCGTATTGGCGTCGAGGGAGCGGAGGGCGCCGCCGATTCGTTCACGGGCATCGCGCCACGAGGGAGATGATTCCGCGCCATACAGGCCCTCGGGTCCAGCGACAGGGCGTCGGGATTCGTCGACCCAAAAGGGCCAGTCTGCGGGGGCGTCTGGCCAGCGAGGGTCCGGCTGCCAACCTTGGGACGGTCGCCAGGCGTGGGGCGTCGGGGGCCAGCCAGGAGGCGGGTTGAAGTATTCCATTCGCCTCATCGTGCCAGGTCGCTCCCTGCTGAGCGGGCTATCGGGAAGAACGCCCTTATCGGTGTCTGACCCGTTCGGAGCGCCGGGTCATGTGCTGATCGCGGAGCCTCGGTTCTCGTTGAGAGTGACCGGGGTGGCGAAGGTCGCGACGGCTGTCCCATCGAACCGGGGCCGCGATGACACGATGGGGCATGGCTGATTTTGACGACCCGTCGGTCGAGGCGTTCATCCAGTCGTTTCGTGAGCAGTTGAACGACGAGGAGAACTGGCCTGACGTCGCCCGTGAGCTCGGGTTGCCGCCGCAAGCCGACGGCGGGCAGCCGGCGTCAGGCGCTGCCAGCGCGCCCGGTGCGGCGTTCGGCCTTCCCGCAGCGGGCGCGCCCGCAGGCTCGACGGAAGGCGTTGCGCGCCGGTTCTTCACGCCACCGCCGCCGCGGCCGCAGGTGACGCTGCCGCCCGCACGCGACGGCGTGCGGCTCCTCACCGTCCGCGTCGACGTCGACGAGGTGAAGCCGGCTGTTTGGCGCCGTATCGAGGTGCGTAGCGACGTGACGATGGCGCAGTTCCACGACGTCATCCAGGCGACGCTCGGATGGGCGGACGCGCATCTGCACCGGTTCACGCTCGGGCCGAAGAAAGATGTCTGGCGTGGGCCGTTCCTCGCGAGCGTGGCAGACGTAGAGATGGGTGATGACCTCGACGAGGCGTCCGGCGTCGAGACCGAGGTCGTTCTCGATCAGGTGTTGCGCGCTCCCGGCGATCGCGTGTTCTACGTGTATGACTTCGGTGACGACTGGGTGCACACGATCAAGGTCGAGAAGGTCGTCGAGCTCGCGACGAGCGGTACACCTGACGCTGACGGCCCGCTCGCGGAGTGCGTCGCCGGTCGCAACGCGTGCCCGTTGGAGGATTCGGGCGGACCGTGGCAGTACAACGAGCTCGTCCAGGGGCACAAGGCGCGCAACTTGTCACCGGAATACGCCGAGTGGGTGCCGCCGGGCTGGGATCCGGCGCGCTTCTCGGTCGACGAGGCGAACGCCGCGATCGTCGTGCTGTCGAAGGAGAACGAGGCTCTGCAGAGGATCGCCGAAGAGGGGGCGGTGGATCCGTCGTCGATGCTCGGCCAGACGTTGCGGCGGGCGTCGCCGCGTGCGCAGGTGGTGTTGCTCGGTTCGGTGTCGCGGGCCCGCAAGGAGCATGTCGAACCGACGGACGCAGAGCGCGCCGACGCGTTGCGCTCGTGGGTGACGCTCATCGGCATGCTCGCGGAGGGCCCGTTGCCGTTGACGCAGGCGGGCTACCTGAAGCCTGACACCGTCGGCAGGATCGTCGACGCGCTAGGCATCTGGACGCACGGCAGTAGCCGTCGAGAGATGGATGTCGTGCCGGTGACGGCGCTGCGTGAGTCGTTGAAGACGATGGGCTACGCGCGTCACTATCGCGGTGAGTTCGTGCTGACGAAGCGCGGCCAGTTGGTCGCGAAGGCGATTGCTGCGGGCGAGTTGGAGCAGTTGTGGCGCGACCTCGCTGCCGCGCTGGTGCCGGCGAAAGCCGACGAGTTCGAGGCCTGCGCGCGAACGCTCTACGCGCTGCTCGTCGCCTCAGCTTTTCCGCAGGAGCACACGTACGAGATGATCCGCGAACTCATCGCGGACGTGGGATGGCGCATGCCCGACGGCTCACCGCCGCGTTGGCGCGACATCGGCCCGTGCGTGTGGCCCATGATGCGCATGCTCGAGCACGTCGAACAGGACTGGCGCTTGCGACGATCGGGACAGGATTACACGCCCGCTGCCCGCGCCCTGGCGTTCGACGCCGTGGCGGAGCTGGCAGACACGTCAGGAACGCAGCGCAACCCGGGCTGACGGGTGGCGCCCCGCGCCGAGAGAGACGAGAGGTCGACGAGTGGACATCACGAGGATCAATGGATACGGCCCCGACCACGAGTGCTGGGTCGGGGGCGGGCACGAGATGGGCCCGCCACGGATGCGGTCGGTGCATGCGTCGAGCAATTCTGCCCAGGCGGAGGTGCTGTCGGTCATCGACGGCTTCCTCCAACTGCGCGTGCCGAGTGGTGACGCCGTCTGGGTGTGGAGCCACGAGCCATGGACGTCCGACGCCGGCGCTCCCGTCGTGATCGGGGACCTCGTGCAACTCCACGCGGCGGACGTGGTCTCTGACAGCGATGTGTCGTGGGTCCGCGCCGTCACGCGGGTCGATGAGTTCGACGCAGGGGAGGCGCGTCGCATCGCGTCGGGCTCGGTGCGCCGTTGCGGAGAGTGCGGGCAACTCGAGTGCGACGGAGGCGCAGGGTGTCTCTGGCTCGCGGGGGACTTCTACACCTTCGAGCTCACGGCGAACATGGGCGACGGGCGCTATGTCGTGGGTCTGGGCAGCGGCATGGCCCGCATCGTCGAACGTGACGGCGTCCTCTACCCGGCTCAGAGGCTGGGCACGATCGCGGCCATGGGCCATGCGGCGTACTGGGAGGACCCCGGCGACGCCGACCTCGAGGAGATCGTGCGGTCAGCGCGGCGCGACCCGCAACTCGACTACGGCCCAGGGGCGCCGAGGAGAGAACGCCGGCAGAAACGCTGACGGTCGCAGATCAGTCGTCCAGGTCGTAGGGATCGTCTTGCTGAAGTTGTGCCCGCAGCCATTCATCGTGCTTCGCCGGGTCCGCCAGGGCGTCGCGAATCGCGCGGTACTCGTCATCCTCGGCGAGGATGTTGCGTAGGTGTTCTCGATCGTCGCCGTCGAGGGCGATGGTGCACTCGAGCGTGGTGCCGTACCCGGAGCGCAGATCGGCCAGGAGGCTCTCCCACGAGCGACGTTCGGCGTCGGGCAACTGCCCGGCGGGGTCGAAGGGTTCGAGCTCGATCGCTGCGGCCAACGGCACTCCGATCGTGCCACCTTCGACGTCAGCCAGCCAGCGCGCGACCACTTCGCCGCGGCGCTCGGAGGAGAGGGCCATCTCGACAGGCGGGGCGGTGGCGTCACCGTCGGCGCTCGCGATGGCGCGGGTGGGGCTGACCTGGGTGAGGGTCCAGCTGGATGCGCCGCTCATCATGCCGTCTTCGCTTCCCCAGTGGAACGTGGCGAGTGTGACGCCCACGGGAGCGTCATTCTGTGTGAGGAAAGGGGCCCCGCTGGGTTCGGCGAAATGGACTCGCCTGCCGTCGACACATACATACCGGCGTGCCGGCGCCTCCCAGGAGCCAGAGAACTCGTCGTCCTGCGACTCGAACTGCTTGGTGGAGAAGGCCCAGTCGTGCTCATCGGGCTCTCCGTCGCCAGCCGTGCGGAGCCGGTTCAGCACCTCGTCCTCGGGGAATCCGCACACCCACATCGCGACGTTCGCCGGGACGTCGAACACGCTCACTTCGTCGGGCATCGCACTCGGACGAGCTTCGCTCGCCCACCCATCGGCCGTGCAGTGCCACAGCTGCCCCTCGGGGTCGTCGTGAGCCTGGCTCCTCCATAGGAAGCCTTCGCCGGTGCTGGCACGGCGGAGGATCCATGCTGAGCTCGAGGCCGGCTCGAAACCGTGGGGGAGGTCTTTCTTACGAGGCTTGCACTGGGGCATGGATAGATCCTAGGGGCTATATGCGCATGAAAGAGCTTCGTTTTCGCATGAGTGGCTTGACGTTTGCGGCCCGCAGCGTCCGCGAGGCGAGCTGCCGCATACAGGGGGGAAACGGTAGGTGGCAGCGCTCTTAATCAGGGGTAAACCGGACCAAATGTGGCCCGGATCGCTCCGTTTACTGACGAATCATCTAAGCGGAAGAAACCCTTGTCACAGCCTCCATGCCCCGGGCGCCGAGCGGGCATAGTCCACGACACCGATAGCTTCGAAATGGCGCTTAGCTGCTTTTATCTTGGCGAGCTCGCTTGGCCGAAGCTTCGAATCGTCGAGCGTGCTCTTCGTCTCGCGGATCATGTAGATCCGGTCCTCGCCGTCCTCCTGCTTGATGATCGCCCAGTCGGGGTTGTACGGCCCGACTGGGGTGTCGATCTTGAACTTGGCGGGCAGCTTCATAAACAGCTTGATGTCCTCGCGAGAGTCGAGCAGCTCCGCGAACTGACGCTCGACGTCGGAGTCAAAGACGACGTAGTCGAAGTCGGTCTTCTGGGTGTGCTGCACCTTGTACATCTGGTCGAGGAAGCGTTCCTTTTCCTCCTCGCCGTCCTTCTGCAGCTCGCGCAGCTCGTAGACGGAGCCCGCGATCCGCTCGTACTGGATGCCGTCGACCACGATCTTCGATAGCTCGCTCTGGAGGGCACGTTTGGTCATGGCGATGAAGTCGTTCGGGTTGCCGATGAACTCGCCCAGGCGCTCGCTGCCGATCAGGATGTCGACGATGGTCTTGCGGGTGAGGGAGGTCGCCTCCTGGAGTTCCGTGATGATGTCGGGCAGGTCGTAGCTGCCTTTGAGATCGGCTGAGCGGGTGCCGAGTTCTTCACCCTTTGCGCCGCCTCGCAACACCTTGACTCCGGCGCGGGTGACCTGGATGCGCAGCGCGTCGATCTTCGGCGCTTCACGGATCGCCCGGATGGCGTTCTCAATCAGCTGGTCGCGGCCGACCCGGACACGGTAGGTGGTCTTCTGGCTGATCGTCTCCCAGAACTCCTCGAACTCCGGGTTCGAGTAGAGATGCTTGTTGAGCACGCGCGGCTGACGCTTGCTGACCGGCTTGACATACTTGCCGATGTTCGCGCGCTCGACGAGCTCGATGATGATCGACTCAGCCCACGCGAAGTCGACCGGCAGACCAAGATCGAAGCCGAGCTGGTTCGGCTGGAACTTCGGAGTGACAACGCCGTCCTTGTCGATGAAACCCTTGTCTTTGAGGTGCTCCCAGACCAGGACGGAGCGCTGGTAGCCGAACTGGTCGTCGGTGAGCGCACCGTTCTCGTCCTGCAGCGGGATCTTCGAGAACTCAGCCCTACGAACCCGACCAATCTCGACACCGGCGTCCTTATACTCACGCTGGAGCGCGTCCGCGAACTTCGTGTACGACTCGTTCGCCACGACCGTTAGCGTCGCAACACCACGGTCAGCCACGCGGGTGTACCCGTCATCCGACTTGGCGACAGGGAGCCGCAGGCCACGGCCGAGGGTCTGGCGGCGCTCAGTCTCAGCACCCATTTCACGCAGGGTGCAGATCTGGAAGACGTTCGGGTTATCCCAGCCCTCGCGCAGGGCAGAGTGGCTGAAGATGAACCGCACCGGCTCGTTCTCGTCGAGCAGACGTTCCTTGTCTTGCATGATCAGTTCATAGGCGTCGTCATCGGCTTTCGTCGTGCCAGAGGAGTCCTGGTAGGTAGTCGTCTTGCCGCGCTTGATCTGGGAGAAGTACGCACGGCGAAGCTCGCTCGGCGCCTGCGGCAGCAGCTCCTGGTACCGCGCGGACTTCGCGCGTTCCTCGACGAAGACCTCGTCGAACCACTGCACGAAGTCGCCGTTGGCATCGTCGTTGTTCGTGCCGTCGCCCAGGTAGCTGGCGACCTTGTCGACGAAGAAGAGGCTGAGCACCTTGATGCCCTTGGCACGCAGCATCGATTCCTTGCGCAGGTGCTCGCGAACGGTCTCGCGGATCATCTCCTTGTAGATCGCACCGGCCGAGGCGCCGATGCTCTCGCCCTCGTAGAGGAAGCCGTGGGTGGTGAGGTCGACGTAGGCAGGCTCGACGCTCATCTCGTTGATGCGCCAGCCCTCGTAGATCGGGTTGTTCGTCAGGCGGCCATCCGACAGCTCCTGATGCTGCTTCACGCTCACGATCCGCCGCTCAAGCGAGCCATCGGCCTTACGGCAGGACAGCTCCAGCCGGGCCGACCACGACGGCTCACGCCGCACCTCAACCAGCTTGATATACGGCGTCGCATCGGCACCCTGCTGGGCCACCTCGGCCACAACGATCTGCTTCACCAGTCCGAGATCGTGAGCGTCCACCGGGTCAAGCCGGTAGACGACATTGCGCTGCTTCTTGTGCGTCGCGCTGTAGCGCAACGTGAACACCGGGTCGAGTTCACCGACCGCCGACTGCGAGAGCTGCGACTCCATGTTCTGCGGCTCATCCATGATCACGACCGGGTGGGTCGCCTTCAGGTAATCGATCGGACGCAGACCGTTCAGCTTGTCGCGCGTCTGGTGAATGATGCGGGTGTTCGCATTGCCACGGATCGAGTCGATCGTCATGATCAGGATCTGCACGTTCGTCGAGGTCGCGAACGACTGCACCTCCTCGGCGCTCTTGCCGCTGTAGATCGACGCGTCGAAGGTGATGCCCCGTGGCTTATAGAGGGTCTCGAAGTGCTCGCGCATGAGCCGGATGCTCGTGCTGACGCCCTCACGGATCGCGACACTCGGCACGAGGATCACGAACTTCGTGAAGTTGTAGCGGACGGCCAGATCGAAGATCGTGCGCAGGTAGACGTAGGTCTTACCCGTACCGGTCTCCATCTCAATGTCGAAGTCGAGCGCGTCGCCCGCAAGCGCCGGTACAACCTCAAGCCCGTTCCGATCCTGCACACGCTGCAAGTTCGCGAGGATCAGGTCACGATCGAGAACGAGGCTGTTACCGACCGCGCCGACCTCCTGCGTGAGGTCGATGTCGAGCGCGGCCTGATCTGAGTCGGGCAGTACCGCCGTGCCACGCAGGGTCGTGACCAGCTTCTCTGCGTCCTTCGGCTGCCCGTCGAACAGGTCGACCACGGACGCGATCGCGTCCAGCTGATACGGCTGACTAGCGTCGAACTGAAATCCTGCTCCACTCATCACGCCGTCCAGAGCTCAATGCCCTTGCTCTTCGCGAGCTGGGACAGGTTGGTCTTAAGTTCGTCATCACCCTGGAAAGCGTCCTCGAGCACGATGATCCGCGTCGGCGCCTCATCGACGAATGCGCGGAGCTGCTCAAGCGTCGGCTTGACGTGCTCGTTCAGGTACGCCAACACAGCAATGTCGCCATCACGGTCACGCACAAGCCGGACGTCGAGCCCAGCGACCTCAGCAGGCGAGACGGCCTCGGCCAGCGAGTAGCCCTGCTTGAGCAGGATCTCGGTGAGCAGCTCATCGGCAGTCGCATCGTCAGTTGCGCTGTCACGAAGGCTAAGCAGGTGCTGCTGGAGCGCGTCCTCGTCAACATCACTGGACAACCGCCACTTCGAGAAGTTCGTGTCGGCCAACTTGTACGCGCGGAAGCCCACATCAGCAGCATCTCCGGTGTCGAGCTGACCGTCCGTGCCCTCCGAAATCTCACGTCCCGCAAGGTCGATGCGCTTTCGTGCGAGCTCTGCAATAGTGGCGTATCCCTTGGAGGCTGCGATCGAGCCTTCAGGGGTCGGCTCAGGTAGCTGCACTGCGACGAAATGACGTCGCCCGTTGTCCGAAGCATTGAGCGCCAGCACCGCATGGGCAGTGCTGGCCGAACCTGCGAAGAAGTCGAGCACGATCGCGTCGGAATCGTCGCTGGTGACTGAATTGATCAAGTACTTAAGCAGGGTTGTCGGCTTCGGGTGGTTGAAGACCGCGTCTCCGAACAGCCCCCGAATCTCAGCGTTTCCCGCCAGGACATCGCCAACCTGATCTCGAGGTATCAAGGTGGTTGGGGCGAGCGCGGACGTAGCAATTTTGCGGGAGTATGGCACGAAGCCGCCGCCCTTGATCACGATGCGAGTACCCTCGGAGACTTGCTGCTCGAGGTATTGCTGAGACCAAATGACGCGCCCAGTGAGCCGGAACGGTGCCGTTGCGCGGCCGTCGACGACGGTTACGTCAGTCTCAAGCGCGTAGCCAGAGGAAAGCTCGCCAGCCTCGTATGTACCGTCTGCCAGTTGAAAGTCCACCCAGTCGGGGTCGAACGTCAGAGTTGAAGGCTTCATCGACGACTTGGTGAGAGAAGGAAGTCCTTCTGTCGCCTTCTGGGCTCCGACAAGACCGGTCAGGAGCGACTTGTTACGTGCGTAGCACAAGACGTGCTGAGCGTTCTCGCGCTCGATACGCGAACTGTTGTCCGGGCGGAAGTTACTCTCCCATATGTAGTTCTCGATGAAGTTTGCCTCACCAAATACTTCGTCAAGAACGCGACGCAGATTGGCGACCTCGTTGTCGTCAATCGAGATAAAGATCACCCCGTCATCTTTGAGCAGGTTACGTGCCAGTTTGAGACGCGGATACATCATGTTCAGCCACGCCGAATGGTAGTGAGGATTGTCCGAGGTGTTCCTCGCGCTGGTGCTCTTGGCTTTGCCGTCGTCACCGACCAGTCCGGTGTACTCCAGGTAGGTCTGGAGCCCCTCGCGGTAGTTGTCCGGGTAGACGAAGTCCTTGCCGGTGTTGTACGGAGGGTCGATGTAGATCAGTTTGATCTTGGCGTGGTAGTGCTTCTGCAGGATCTTGAGCACTTCCAGGTTGTCGCCCTCGATGAAGACGTTCTGTGTCGTGTCCCAGTCCTTCGAGTTCTCAAAGTCGGGCTTCAGCGTTGCTGTGGTCGGCTCCTGCGCCGCGCGGAGGGCTCGCTTCTTGCCGGGCCAGAAGAGTCCGAACCGTTCGTTGCCATCGGCTGCGTCGCCGTCGAGCAGTTCCTTGAGCTTCTCGACATCCACCTTGCCATCCGCGATCGCCTCGGGAATCAGATCGGCAAGCTGCGCTGCCAGCTCGTTCTGGAAGTTCGGTGTAGTGGATGGTGTTTTGTAGATCTCGTCAGTCATTCGGGTGATTCTCTTTCATGATTTTAACAATTAGTGTCGGGTTTGTGAATGACCCGTGGTCTATGTGGCGATTCGCCAGCGAATCGTGAACAGGTGCTCGGTCTCCTGGGTACCCTGGAGTGATTGCTCGATCAGCTCGAGGTATTTGTCGGCCTCGGCCCGGAGCTTCTTGCGCGCGTCCCGGAAGTCCTCGTCAGCCTCCTCGGCACGCTGCTCCCACTTCCGGGCCTCCTTCTTGAGTCGTAGCTGCTCCATCGGGTCGTCGGCCTGCCGGGCGAGCTTGCGGGCGTCCTTCTCCTTGGCTCGGTACTCGCGGATCTTGCCTTCATGCTCGGCCTTGCGATCCTGCTGATTGCGGTAGAGCAGTTCCTCCTGCTGGTCGTAGTAGCGGGAGTTGCGGCCCTGAACTTCCTTCTCTAGTTCAGCCCGTCGTGTATCAAGGTGCGGGGTGAAGCGTGCCGCGTCGATCGCCACCGGCGTCTCGCTGATCTCGATGCAGGTGAGGTCCAAGATGTCTGCGACGTATTCTTCGTCGAGCGAGCCACTGGCCGTCATCGGTCAGTGCGCCGGCGAGCATGTAGGACTCGGAGATGTCCTCATCGCGTGCCTTCATGCGGAAGGTCGCAACGCTCACCGTCAGCTCGCCGCTGGTGCCCTCCAGCGCGCGGATCGCGCTGCTGACGCGCTCCGACTGGCTCAGCGAGAAGGTCAGCTCGCGTGCCGGGGTGTCGTGGGTCTTCGAGGTCTCAACGACGTGTTGGGCGAGGGGGCTCGCGTAGCGGTACTGGTGGGCGTTCTCCAGCGGCTGGGACTTGAAGAAGTAGCGCCCGGTTGGCGCGTCCTTCACCGGCGCCTCCGTCAACACGAAGGTGCGCCCGTCGCCCTCGAAGGTGGCGTGCTGGTCGAGTTCGTGCCGGGTTACCGCGAGCAGCAAGCGCTCGAACTTGTTGAGCACCTCGCCGGACTGCGTGTCGTAGGCCTTGAGGCGATCCTGGACGTGGGGGTCGAGGTTGTCGAAGACCTTCGCCTTGGCGCTGGCCATCTCGCGCGAAATCTCGCCCGCGTACTGCGCCTCCAGCTCCTTGAACGCGGAGTCCAGTTCGTCAGCGGTTCTGCAGCGGGTGAGGATGTCGCTGATCGTCTTCTCGAAGTCCAGCCCGTCCTCGATCGCGCCGAGCACCTCGTCGCTGGCGCCAAAGACGCTGGAGAACAGTTGGAACTTGTTCGTCAGCAACTCCAGGATGCGCTGCTCGGCGATGTTGCCTTTATTCGAGAAGTTCACGACGACGACGTTGTGCTTCTGCCCGAAGCGGTGCACACGGCCAATGCGCTGCTCGACCCGCTGCGGGTTCCAGGGCAGGTCGTAGTTGATGAGCATCGAGCAGAACTGCAGGTTGATGCCCTCTGCCGCAGCCTCGGTCGCGATCATGATCGTGCCCTCAGTGCGGAAGTAGTCCACGAGCGCCTTGCGACGATCCACGGCGGCGATGCCGGTGATCAGGTCGCCGTCTCTGTTCTTCTCCAGCCACGCCTGGTGGATCGCGGTCTGCTCCGGCCCGTTGTTCGAACCGTTGAATAGAACGAGTCCCTTGCCGCGACCGGCCTCCCGCAGCGAGCGCGCGATGTACTCCTGCGTCTTGGTCGAGTCGGTGAAGATGATGGCCTTCTGAGGAGCACCCAGCTCACGCAGCCGCTCGAAGCCCAGATCGAGCGCCTCACCAAGCTTGACCGCCTTCTGGTTCTCGGTGATCGAACGAGCCAGAGCCGCGTACTCGCGCAGCTCCGCAACCTCGGCACGCATCGCCTCCAGCAACGACTCGTCTAGCGGCAACGACGACGCCCGGGCACCTGTGCCCGCGCCGTCGATCTCGTCGGCCTCCTCCAGTTCCTCGCTGGTGATCTCGTCATCGACAGTGAAGTCTGCTGCCACGAGGCCACCACGGCCGTCGCGGCGCTGCCCAGCGGCAACCTCATCGGCCAGACGGTTGGCGATGTTCTCCAGCGTGCTCGCGACCGCGTAGGTCGACGAGCCGAGACGCTTGCGGATGATCAGGGCAGAGAGGTGGCGCTGACTCCCAGCGAAGGCAAACAGCTCGTCGCGCTGCAGGTAGTCATTTACCAAGTCGTAGAGCCGTGCCTCGTCGGGCGACGGGGTGAACTCAACCGTCAGCGGCAGGCGCTTGGTGAAGTGGATGTACTTGTCCGCATCGCGGCGCAAGGTACGCTTCGAGACTGTCGCGACACGCTCCACCAGGTCGTCGTCACCGCCAAGGTCTCGGTTCTTGACGTACCGCTCCCGGAACGCATCAAGGGAATAGAAATAGTCCGGGTCGAAGATCGAGACCAGCCCGTACAGCTCCTCGAGCTTGTTCTGCAGCGGCGTCGCCGTCAGCAGCACCGTCTTGCGTGCGCCCTTGACGATGTGCGCCACCGCCTCGGCGGCCTTCGTCTTACCCGTCCAGTAGTTGCGCAGCCGGTGCGCCTCATCCGCGACTACGAGATCCCAGGCCTTCAGCAGCAACGTCTCGTGCCGGAGCGCGAACTCATACGAGCAGATCAACACCTGCGCCGAGCGACCGCCCGCAGCGTCAAGCAGCGAGTCCTTCGACTTCGGGTCGAGGATGGCGGACGGGATCAGGAACTTCTCGTACAGCTCCTGCTGCCACTGCTGGCGCAGGCTCGACGGGGCGACGATCAGGATGCTGCGGCGGCGTTCGGCCCAATACTGCGAGATGACGATGCCCGCCTCGATCGTCTTACCGAGGCCCACCTCATCAGCGAGGATCACGCCCGGCAGGAACGGTGTCTGCAACGCGAACAGGGCGGCGTCGATTTGGTGCGGCTTCGGCTCCACCTGGGCGTCGAACAGGAGCCCGGCGAGCTTGCCGACGTGATCGTTCGCGTAACTGCGCTGCAGCTCGTGCGCGTA
Source organism: Dermacoccus sp. Ellin185 (assembly GCF_000152185.1). NCBI lineage: Bacteria > Bacillati > Actinomycetota > Actinomycetes > Micrococcales > Dermacoccaceae > Dermacoccus > Dermacoccus sp. Ellin185. The sequence continues at coordinate 142,975 of NZ_AEIQ01000056.1, forward strand.
GTACTTCGCTTGGTACGTCGTGAGCCGAGCCGTCATGCCGCGCCTTCCTCATGTGGAAACGGGTGGGCGCTCCTGAGGACTGTCGGTGGGAACGAAGACCAGCCAACCGATTCCCTCACCGTTCGAGATTGATGCGACCACACCGCACCGAGAGTACCGGCGAGGTCCCGTGTCTGGCCAGGGTTCTGCCTGACATCAGGCGGCTCAGGGTGCCCGCCAATGGCGGCGAAAGTGTTGTCTCCATGCCCGGAAGGCGTGCGGGGTAGCTAGCCTCGGTGACATGGCAAAGTACTCCGTCGAGCAACGTGACGTCGCGACCTTGTTGAACCTGGTGAAGAGCGAGCAGATCGCGATCCCCGAGCTGCAGCGGCCGTTCGTGTGGGACAGCGTCAAGGTTCGGGACCTCATGGATTCGCTCTACAAGGGCTACCCCGTCGGCTACCTCATCACGTGGCAGTCGGTCGGAGCGAAGCTCAAGGGCGGGCAGGTCGCGACGTACCAGCAGATCCTCATCGACGGGCAGCAGCGCATCACGGCTCTGCGTGCCGCCGTGGCAGGGCTCAAGGTCATCGACAAGCGGTACCGCCAGAAGCGCATCACGATCGCGTTCAATCCGGTCAAGGAGGAGTTCGCGACGGCGACCCCGGTGATCGCGAAGGATCCCGAGTGGGTCTCCGACATCTCCGGGTTCATGTGCCTCGACTCCACCTGGGAGTTCTTCAACGACTACTTCACGCGCAACCCCGACGTCGACAAGTCCACCGTGGGAAGAAACCTCGAGCGGTTGAGCAAGATCAAGAACGCTCAAATCGGCATCATCTCGCTCAGCGACGATCTCGACGTCGAGACGGTGTCGGAGATCTTCATCCGCATCAACTCCAAGGGCGTGCCGCTGAGCAGTGCCGACTTCGCCATGAGCAAGATTGCGACGTACGGCGACCGTGGCCGCAACCTGCGCAAGCTCATCGACTACTTCGCGCACCTGTCGGTGGCGCCGCACGCGTACGACGACATCAAGGAGAACGACGTCGAGTTCGGTGCCTCGGGCTACCTGGAAAAGATCGCCTGGCTCCGCAACGTCTCGGAGGATCTGTACGACCCCAACTACGGCGACATCATCCGCGTGGCCGGTCTCGTGGGCTTCAGCCGCGGGCGCGCGTCGTCGATCGTGGGGGAGCTGTCGGGTCGCGATCCCGAGACTCGGAAGCTCGACCCGGACCGGATCCCGCAGGCCTACGACGTGCTCGAAGCAGCCCTGGCGAAGATCGTCAACCAGTACGAGTTCGAGAACTTCGTCATGACGATCAAGTCGGCAGGCTTCATCACGCCCAGCATGATCGGCTCCAAGAATGCGCTGAACTTCGCCTACGCCCTCTACCTACGTCTGCGCCAGGACACGTCGATGTCCGAGGGCGAGCGCAAGAGGATCGTCCGTCGATGGTTCGTCATGTCGATGCTGACGGGACGTCACTCCGGAAGCTTCGAGACGACGTGGGAACTCGACATGCGGCGCATCGCCTCCATGGGAGCGGCGGCCTACCTCAGGCAGCTCGAAGAGTCGACCCTGAGCGATGCTTACTGGAACGTCACGATGCCGTCAGCGCTCCAGACACCGTCGACGAGCGCCCCGGCGTTCCAGGCGTTCCTCGCATCGCAGATCCACGCCAACAAGCGCGGCTTTCTCTCGCGCAGCATCACCGTCACCGCGATGCACGAGAACTCCGGCGACATCCACCACATCGTCCCCAAGGCCTACCTGCAGACGCACGGTGTCACCGACCGCCGCGACTACAACCAGGTCGCCAACTTCGCGCTGACGGAGACGTCGGTGAACATCAGCATCGGCAAGCGGTCCCCGGCCGAATACATGGGCATGGTGGACGAGCAGATCGCCACCGGAGTGCTGAAGCTGGGGGAGATCGTCGACGCCGACGATCTCGTGCGCAATCTCGAAGAGAACGCCATCCCAGCGAACATCCGTGACGTCTCCGTGGACGACTACGAGAGCTTCCTGGCCGAGCGCCGCCACCTCATGGCCCAGGCCGTCCGCCGATACTACGAAGGACTGTGATGACCGACCAACCTCGAGACCCTGAGAACGAGGCCCACGGAGCGATCATCGAGATCGAGCCCGGCGTCGCCGTCGTCGTGGGTGATGCGTTGCCCGAGGGGGTCGAGTTGCTCCCCATGGATCTGATCGACCCCGAGATCAGAACGCAGATGGCGTCGTCCGCGGCGTCGGCGCTGGGCTGGGGCAACGTCGCGGTCCAGACGGTCAGCGGTGCGGTTCAGGCTCAGGGGCTGCTCCGCTTCGCCCCGCAGTCGCTCGATCTGATCGCCAAGGGCGCTCAGCCGATGATGAGCGGTGGACAACTAACCGGAAACCTCGTGAAAAACGGCAAGATCGTCGGCCAAGCCCGGCTCATCGCAGCCGGCGGGGCCCAGGCGACGACAATCGCCGCCTCGGCCGGCGGGGCGCTCGCGATGGTCGCGATGCAGGCGCAGATGGCCCAGATCCAGCGGACCGCGGAGGAGAACCTCAAGCTCACCGAAGGCGTGTTCGACGCGATCAAGAGCGACCACTGGTCTCAGATCACGGGTGCCACGAAGGCGATCAACCAGGCGTACAACATGGCGACGCACGTCGGCGCGGTCACCGACTCCATCATGGGTGGCATTCGCCATCTGCGCCCCGACCTCGAGGCCTACGTCGACCGCTCCCAGCACACTGTCGCCGGTCACGAGCATGCGCTGTCTCAGGCGGAGTCACACCCGGCCCGTCAGCAGATCCTCCAGCGCCCCGACGTGGTCCGCGACGCACAGGCCCTCGTCCTCGCGACGGAGACGCTGCGGATGTTCCGCCTCCTCGAAGCGGCGAACGCAGCCCTGCACGCCGGCGAGGACGAGCGCGAGGCCCGACGCCGCGATCGCCTCGTCGAGCAGGCCGAGACCGAAGGTGCCCGGCAGAGGGAGAGGGCGACGGCGTTGCTCGCCGACCTACGACGGGAGCTCAACCTCGCCGCGACGCTGAGGGCCCCCAAGCGCACGCTCTCCTTCCGAGAGCGGGCGGCGAGCCGCGCGAACGCGGCGTCGAGCGCCCACCTCGCGGCCATCGTCAATGACCTGGGTCGGCGTCTCGGCCTGACGAGTGTCGAACCCTTCATCGCGCCCAATCGGACCGCCGTCGACGGCGCTGTTCCAGACGCTGTCCTCCACGGACTCCCTTGGGTGACGGGCACCCCGGGTGAGCGACTCATCGGGTTCGCCGAGATGAACGAGGCGAGCGGGCTCGCGATCGCCGACATCGGGCGCCGCCGCTGGGTAGCCGTCACGGATCGGACCACGTACGTGATGTCACCCAAGACCTTCGAGAGTTCCGCCGAGATAGAGCACGCGATCGACAACGGCGACATTCGCTTCGTGCGGGTGAAGAAGAACGACGGGCGGGCGCCCGCGCTCACCATCGTGACCACGGATGACGCCCTGCACCTCGAGTTCGGCTCGTGGGCGAAGGACGGCGAAGCCCACCAAGCCGCCGAATCGTTCGCCGAACTGCTGGCGAGCCGCATGAACCTGCCCGACGACGAGGTGCCCGTCGTCGACATCCCGGAATTGGCCCAATCCCTCACGCCCATGAGCATCGAGCGATGACGGGACGCGTGGGTCCCGGGTCGGTCGAGCGGCGGCGCTGATGACCGCCCTCTGGCCGGCCGCTGAGCAGGACGCTCTGCGCGCCGAGGCCATCCGATGGCTGGCGGCCCGCACCAATGACGGCCTCGACGCATTGACGTCAGAGGAGATCGCGGAGTTCACCTTCGGCGGAGGGAGCTTCAGGCTCATGGACCCCCAGAGGGGGATCCGCAAGCCGCGACAGTTCACCGCGGCACTCTCGATCCGGACGACCTATTGCCCCGAAGGTGCTGAGCGCCCCTACGAGGACGACATGGGCCCCGACGGGCTCGTCAGATACAAGTGGCGCGGCGATGACCCGAACCACCCGGAGAACCGCGCGCTGCGCGAGGCCATGATTCATCGCGCGCCTCTCATCTGGTTCTGGGGAGTGGGCCAGGCCCTCTACAAGCCCGTCTTCCCCGTCTACCTCATCGCCGAGGAGGAGGCGCAGCAACAATTCGTCGTGGCCACGGACGGCCTGCAGCATCTGCAGCAGACGACGTCACCGATGGAGGAAGTCCTGCGTCGATACCTGCGCCAGGAGACCTATCGCCGCCTGCACCAGCCCGTCTTCCGCAGCATGATCATGAGGGCGTACGAATCCAGCTGCGCCGTGTGCCAGCTTAGGCACAGCCCCCTCCTCGACGCCGCGCACATCGTCGAGGATCGACATGAGCGTGGCATTGCATCCGTCCGCAACGGGCTCGCACTCTGCAAGATCCATCACGCCGCCTATGACGTCGGCATCCTCGGCCTGACACCCGAGTTACGCGTCGAGGTACGCGCCGACATCCTCGACGAGGTGGACGGCCCGTTGCTCGAGCACGGCATCAAGAAGCTGCACGGTCAACCGCTCATGGTGGTTCCCCGCCGCCGCGCCGACCGGCCCGACCCCGAGCTGCTGCAGATCCACTACGAGCGCTTTCGCGCCTCGTGACCGCCTTCGCGTGCCACAGTTGAGACATGATCAACGACCCGGGTTACGGCGGCACCCATCGTCACGACGACACGCAGGCCATGCCCCACGCGTCAGGGCCTTATGGGGCGCGTTCCGACGGCTACGCAGCTGCGCGAGACAGGCACCACGGCAGCTCTCCGGCCGGCGACGACGGCTACCGGGCCGACGCGCCCTACATCGACTCGGCCGGCGCGACTCACGGCGGACGGGCCGCGGGCGCCGACCAGCCGTACCCGTACTCGCCGTACCCGTCGGGCGCGCCCTCCGGTCAGGGTTCGCCCGGGTACAACCAGGGCCCGTCATGGCAGGGCGGCTACGGTCATGGCCCGAGCGGCGCGCCGGGTTACGACCAGCAGGGCAACGGTGCGTGGCAGGGGCCGACCGCCCAGCGGTTCCCGGGCCAACAGCCCCAGGGCTACGGGTCGTGGCAGGGCCCCGTGCAACCGGGCGTCGCACACGGCCAGATGCTCTACGCGTCGGGCCTGATCGACCCGATGACGGGCGAACCGCTCTCCGACAAATCCAAGATCGCCGCCGGCCTGCTGCAGCTCTTCTTCGGCTACTTCGGCGTCGGCCGCTTCTACATCGGTGACACGCGAACCGGCGGCATCCAACTCGCCCTCGGCCTCATCGGCCTGTTCGGCACGCTCATCCTCGTCGGCTTCCCGATCCTCGTCGGCGTCAGCATCTGGGCGTTCATCGACGCCATCCTCATGCTGACCGGCTCCGTGCGCGACCCCTACGGCCGCAAGCTGAACTAAGTCACCACCGACGAGTAGCGTCGAATCATGAGCGCTTCGAGTCAGCCCACCGCCCCCTGGGGCCATGCCCGCACCGTCACCGTCGACGACCTGACGTTCGACGTCGCCACCGCTGGCCCCGACGACGGCGCGCCGGTGATGCTGCTGCATGGCTTCCCGGAGTCGAACGCCCAATGGCGTTCCGTCGCAGTGCAACTCGCCGACGCCGGCCGCCGCGTCATCGCCCCGAACCTGCGTGGCTACTCACCCGCCGCACGCCCCCAGGGCGCTGAGAACTACTCGATCGACGAGCTCGTCGGCGACGTCATCGGCCTGCTCGACGCCCTCGACATCGAGCGCGCCCACCTCGTCGGGCACGACTGGGGCGGCACGATCGGGTGGTTCGCCGCCATCCGCCACCCCGAGCGCTTCACGACGTACACCGCTGCCAGCACCGCCCACCCCAAGGCCATGCTCGACGCCATTGCAACCGACGAATCCCAGCGCGATGCCATGCAGTACAGCAAGACGTTCCGCGAACCCGACGCCGCCGAACTCCTCATGGCCGACGACTGGCGCCAGCTACGCGAAGGCTGCCACGACCTGCCCCGCGCGACGTTCGACGAACACGCCCGTCTCCTCGCCGAACCCGGCGCCCTCGATGCCGCCCTCAACTACTACCGCGCCTACGGCCCCCGCGACGCCGCCGACCTCGGCCCCTGCACCATCCCGACGACGTACGTCTGGGGCGCCGACGACTTCGCCTTCGGCCGTACCGCCGCCCACCTCACCCACGCCTACGTCGACGCCCCCTACCGCTCCGTCGAACTCGAGAACACCGGCCACTGGATCAGCGACCTCCACCCCGAACCCCTCGCCGCCGCCATCCTCGAACGCATCGACGAGGCCCACGAACGCTGAGCTGGCGCCGTCATCGCCGCCACTCGAAGGGGCCGGCGGAGGCGCGCGCTCGCCCGACGGGTCTGTGTGCTCGCTCGACGTGCGTCGAGCGGACACCCGCGACGTATCCCGTCGAAACTGACGGCAGACGGTCCCGTCGTCCACCGCCCTGACGGCGACCGATACGCCCACGACACGGCGTTACCCGCCAGTTGGAACCGATGAGCTCCCAGGTTCCTCTAATGTGTGGATCAAACGGGCTCTTCACGAACGAGGG